>CBINKF010000641.1:0-2291 GCA_966251115.1 uncultured Cellvibrio sp. | reverse complement strand
CCCATAGGCCACCACCACCATCAGATCTGCGTTAAGCGCTTGCAGTTCGGCAACCGCTTCGGGGGTTTTAAAATTTAGCGGCTGATAAACGGGAATTTGATGGGCCAGGGCCACTTCTTTAACCGGGCTGGCGCTGAGCTTTTTGCCGCGCCCGGCGGGGCGATCCGGCTGGGAGTAAACGGCAATCACCTGATGGCGACTGTTCAAAATAGCCTTGAGATGCTCGGCGGCAAATTCCGGGGTACCGGCAAAAACAATGCGCAGTGGCTGGGTCATGGCAAATCGGGCGGTTGATAGTAAACAAATAAAAAAGGCGCCTGTCAGCGCCTTTCGCCTGGGATAGCGCGCGGACTACAAGCCCTAGCGCGCCACCGCCTTGTGTTTCTTTTCCAGTTTGGAGCGAATGCGCGAGCGCTTGAAGGGCGATATGTAGTCGACAAACAGCTTGCCGTTGAGATGGTCCAGCTCGTGCTGGATACACACAGCCAGCAGGCCTTCAGGGCGCATTTCAAAGGCGTTGCCCTCTGCATCCTGAGCCTTAACGACGACATGACCGGGGCGTTCAACCGTCTCGTAAAACCCGGGAACCGACAGACAACCCTCGTCATAACTGCTGATTTCGGCGTCTAAAACCTCAACTTCGGGGTTGATAAACACCAGTGGCTGGGATTTATCTTCGCTCACGTCTATAACTACTACACGCTTGTGCACGTTCACCTGGGTCGCCGCCAGGCCTATGCCAGGGGCTTCATACATGGTTTCAAACATATCCTTCACCAATTGACGCAGCTCCCCGTCGAAAACAGTGACAGGTTTGGCGATTGTGCGCAGACGAGGATCAGGAAATTCGAGTATGGGTAACAAGGCCATGGTCTTTGTGACAAACTTCTAGTAAAAAGGTAATTAGCGCTGCTAACATGATGATCGCACAGGATTTATGCGGTGCAAAATGGTAAACAGCCAAGCTCTGGAATAACCATTATACGTCTATCCGCTTCAGGACCGAATAAAACAGGATCGGTTTCTATGAAAAAAATATTACTGGCCGCTGCCGCTGCCTCTCTTATCAGCTTTTTTGCCTGGGCCGATGACGCGCTGCTCAAGACCAATCACCCCGACGAATACACAGTAAAAAAGGGCGATACCCTCTGGGATATCTCTTCAACCTTCCTCAATTCTCCCTGGCTCTGGCCGGAGATCTGGCAGGTTAACCCACAAATTGAAAACCCCCACCTTATTTACCCCGGCGACCTGATTCGCCTGGTGTATATGGATGGCCAACCGCGCCTGACGCTGGAGCGCACCCTCAAGCTTGCCCCCGGCACAACCAAGCTCAGCCCCAGCGTGCGTGTGCAGAGCGCGGAAGACGCGATTACTACCATCCCCCTGGATCGCATAGATGCGTTCATGTCCCACAGCCGCATCCTTGAAACGGATCTGCTTGAAAATGCCCCCTATATGCTCGCCGGTCCTCAGGGTAGGGTTATCACCGGCGCCGGTGATTCCGCCTATGCGCGCGGCCAGTTCGATGCCAATATTGAAAACTACGGCATCTACCGCAAGGGCAAAATTTATAAGGACCCGGACACCAAAGAAATTCTGGGCCTTTACGCCCAGGGAATAGGCACAGTCAGCGTCGATAAGGTCGATAACGATGTGGCCACCCTGGCCGTGGTGCACGCCTACGAAGAGGTTCGCCCCGGCGACCATTTACTGCCCAGCGAGGATCGCCTGGTGGACTCCACCTTTTATCCAAGCGCCCCGGACAGCGAAATCAATGGCCAAATTATCGACGTTGAAGGCGGCGTTACCCAGGTGGGTAAGTTCAATGTCGTCATGATCAACCGCGGCGAGCGCGAAGGCTTGCAGATCGGCAATGTACTCGCCATTTACAAGCGCGGTGAGTTAATACGGGATAGAGTTAAAGGAGGGATGGTGCAATTACCGGATGAGCGAGCAGGCCTCCTTATGGTGTTCAGGACATTCGATAAAATAAGCCTTGGAATTGTTCTGGAAGCTGATCGGACACTATCTGTAGGCGACAAATTACAAAACCCCTAAACTCTCCAGCGGCCCCGCATTGCGAGGCCGTTTGTTTTCAAGGATGACCTATGAACCCACTTGAAGCGGCGCTGTTGATTCTGCGCCTTCCCGAAACGGCGGTTGCCACCTATTGGCAACTGATCGATACCTTTGGCTGCCCCGAACAGGTTTTACGGCAGCCCATCGGCAAGCTCGAACCCATACTCAAACCCAACGCCCTGCAACTGCTCAGGGAGTACCTGGATAAC
>CBINKF010000640.1:0-2294 GCA_966251115.1 uncultured Cellvibrio sp. | reverse complement strand
GCTGCTGGCCGCTGAGCTGTGCGACGCGGTGATGGTGACCTACAACCAGCACGCGCGCGAGGAAGCAGCGGTTATCGAGCGCTGCAGCCAGTTGGGCAAAGGGGTATTGCTAAAAAAAGTGTTCGCCAGCGGCCATATCTGCCATGATTCGCCCCCGCAATCCGACCCAGTCGCCACAGCCCTGGAGTTTGCGCTGGGTAAAGCCGGCGTGAGTAGTGCCATAGTCGGCAGCATCAATCCGCAGCATTTGCGCGATAATGCACTTAAGGCGCTAATTGCCCTGCGCCCCTGACAAAACACAACCTTGAAGAATTGTTAACACTATGCAAATTTCGACGCAAACTGACGCCGCCAACTGGCTCGATAGCGTAAACTGGAACGCTGATGGCCTGGTGCCCGCCATCGCCCAGGACGCCGAGACAGGGCGCATTCTGATGATGGCCTGGATGAACCGCGAAGCCCTGGCGCAAACCGCGCAAAAACACGAGGCCGTGTATTTTTCGCGCTCGCGCAACAAGCTGTGGCACAAAGGCGAAAGCTCGGGCCACACCCAAAAAGTGCACGAAATTCGCCTGGATTGCGACGCCGATGTCATAGTGCTGCAAATTGAGCAGCTTGGCGGTATCGCCTGCCACACTGGGCGCGAATCCTGTTTTTATCGGGTATTTAATAACGGCCAATGGGAAACTGTGGACCCGGTGTTAAAGAACCCGAGCGAGATTTACTAATCAGGTAGAGAGCGAATGAGTAACGATATTCTGCAGCAGCTGACCGAAATACTCGAGGCGCGCAAGGCCAATGCCGATGCGGACAGCTCCTATGTCGCCAGCCTGCACAAAAAAGGCTTGAACAAAATTTTGGAAAAAGTCGGTGAAGAGTGCACCGAAACCATTCTCGCCGCCAAGGATGCCCAAACCAGTGGCGATAACAGCGAGTTGATTTACGAAACGGCCGACCTCTGGTTTCACAGCCTGGTGATGCTCTCGCACCTGGGTGAGTCGGCCGATGCGGTACTCAACGAATTAGCGCGCCGCTTTAATATGTCCGGCCACGCCGAAAAAGCCGCGCGCCACCAATAACTTTTTTTGAGGAGTCCATTATGGGTCTTAGCGGCATCAGCATCTGGCAACTGCTTATTATTCTGGTGATTGTAGTTCTGCTGTTTGGCACCAAACGCCTGGGCAGCCTGGGTAGCGACCTGGGCAAAATGATCAAAGGCTTTAAAAGCTCTATAAACGAGGGCGAAGACGATAAGGCCGAGAAAAAAGACGATGCCACAAAATCGGTCGAAGACAAAAGCAGCAGCTCGACGACCAGCAGCACCAGCGAAAAAACTGAACACAAACACTGAGTGAGCCAGCCCTGTGTTTGATATTGGTTTTGGCGAAATCCTCATCTGTTTGGTAATTGCCCTGGTTGTCATAGGCCCGGAACAATTACCCGGCACTGTGCGCACTATCGGCCTGTGGCTCGGTCGCCTTAAACGCAGCCTGCGCGAAACCCGCGAGGAAATCGAGCGTCAGATAGGCGCCGACGATATTCGCCGCCAGCTGCACAATGAAGACATAATGCGCAGCCTGGAGCAAACCCGCCAAACCATGGAAAACTCCATTATGGCGGGCGCCCAGGAGGCAAAACCTGCGAGCAAGCACTACGGCCCACCAGAAGAGCTGCCCGACCACGCCCATATGGATGAGCCAGTTAAGCCAACTCCGGGCGACAGCGCCCAAATAGAGTCCACCGGCACGACGACCGAACCTGAATCAACCGCCAAGGCCGAGCAAGACAAGCCCCCCGTATGACCAGTAACGCCACCGACAAAGAACAGCCTTTGGTGCAGCACCTGATCGAGCTGCGCAGCCGCCTGCTGAATATTTTTTACTGCTTGCTGGCGGTGTTCCTGTGCCTGTTTCCCTTCTCGGCAAAAATCTATGGGCTGATTTCCAAACCCCTGCTGGCAGCCCTGCCCAGCGGTGCCAGCATGATCGCCACCAGCGTCATCTCGCCCTTTGCCACGCCGCTAAAACTGACTTTTTTTGCAGCGCTGATTCTGTCGGTTCCTTTTATCCTCTATCAAATCTGGGCCTTTATTGCGCCGGGTTTATACAAGCACGAAAAGCAGCTGGCGGTGCCGCTGCTGGTGTCGAGTGTGCTGTTGTTTTTTGTGGGTATGACCTTCGCCTATTTTGCGGTTATGCCCATGCTGTTTCGCTTCACCATGGGGATTACCCTGGAAGGCGTGACCAATATGACCGACATCAGTAACTACCTGGACTTGGTACTGCACATGCTGA
>CBINKF010000639.1:0-2297 GCA_966251115.1 uncultured Cellvibrio sp. | reverse complement strand
AGCGGATTGATTAAAAAGCGCGCAAAAAATAAGGCGCGCATTATAGGCCAAGCGCCTGGTTAAGCCTATAGATGGGATTGAAAAAGCCGGGTTGTTGAGCCCGGCAATTGCTTGGTAAACCTCAGCGTGCGCGCGGTTTTTTACCCAGGCTTTTTACCGAAGGCGCGCGTTTGCCACTCGTTTTTGGCGCAGGTTTGGCGCCGCCTTTGGTGGTTGGTTTGGCGGCGGGCTTGGTGCCTGGCTTGCCGGGGCGGCCATTGGCCTTGGGCGCTTTTTTGGCGGGCGCCGCCTTGGCCTTGGCGGTTGAGTCTGTGGCCTTGGCGAAGCGCGATTTAGCTGTGCCAACTTCTAGCGCCGACTCGGTCACTTCAAAGCCTTTGATTTTTACCCGCTTGATCTTGGTGCCTATGGCTTTTTCAATCAGCGATACCTTGTGTTCGTCGGCGCTGGAAACTAATGAAATCGCCAGGCCGTTGCGACCGGCGCGGCGGGTGCGGCCCACGCGGTGCACATAGTCCTCGATAAAAATGGGCTGGTCCAGTTTGACCACATAATCCAGACCTTCAATATCCAGGCCGCGCGCGGCCACTTCGGTGGCGACCAATACCTGCAAATTGCCTTCTTTAAAATCCTTTAGTGCGCGGCGGCGCGCGCCCTGGGTTTTTTCGCTGTGGATAACCGCAGCGTTGACCTTGTCCTCTTTGAGCGCAGCTATCAGCTTGTCCGCCTCTTCGCGGGTGCTGGAAAACACCATCACCTGAAACCAGTTGTGCTCGTGCAGCAAATGGATAAACAGCTCGTATTTGCGCGCCTGATCCACCGGGTAGAGCTGGTGCTCCACCGTATCGGCCACCGAGTTGCGCTTGGTGATCGCCAGGGTCAGCGGGCGCTGCAGAATCTCGTTGGCGAGCAGGTTGACCTGCTGGGTGAGGGTGGCAGAGAAGAACATCACCTGCGGCTTTTTACCCATAACGGCCAGCAGCTTGCTGATCTCGCCGACAAAGCCCATATCGAGAATGCGGTCGGCCTCATCGAGGATCAAAAACTCCACCTGGCTCAGGTCGGTGTGTTTCAGTTCCAGGTGTTCCTGCAGGCGGCCGGGAGTGGCTACCAGAATATCCAGGCCCGCTTCCAGGCGATTAGCTTGGGTGGCGTGCTTGACCCCACCGTAAACGGCGGCCACTTTCAGCTCGGTAAATTGCGCGTACTGCTGCAGATTATCGGCCACTTGTTCAGTCAATTCGCGGGTGGGGGTTAGCACCAGGGCGCGCACCTTGCCGGGCTGAACCTTTCTCGGCTTGTCCAACAGCTGTTGCAACAGGGCGAAGCCGTAAGCGGCGGTTTTGCCCGTGCCTGTCTGGGCGGTGACCAGCATATCGCGGCCGCGGCGAGCGGGGGGTATGGCCTGCTCCTGCACTGGAGTCAGTTGCTGGAAACCACATTTTTTGGCGGCGTGAAGCAGTTGGGGCGCCAGGCCCAGGGCGGCAAAGTTCATAGTCGTATCTGGAGTTGTTGTATCTGAAATTGGGAGGCAGGTCGCGGCGACCGGAAGGATTTAGCCGGGCAGGTTACCGGCAAAGTCCCCAGGCGGCAACCTTGGTCGGCATTTCGCTGCGCTTTCTATAACTCCATATCTAAAAAAACATCCAATCTATTTATCTAAAAAACTATCAAATCCATGACAAATGTTATTTTGAAAAATAGTAAGCAATACTTATTATATGCAAAGCATTTAATGAGGATGGCGCATGACTCAATCAGACAACCCTGCAGGCAACTCTACAGACAACCCTGCAGGCAACCCCGCAGAAAGCCACGCAAACAGCTCCACAGGCAACCAGGCAAACGAGCGCGATGGCCTGGGCTTTTTGCTGGCCGACAGCGTGCGCATGATTCGCAAGGTGGCTGCGGCCAAGTTTGAAACCGAAGGCATGACCCTGGCCCAAGCCAAGGCGCTTTTGGGCGTTAAGCGATTTGAGGGCATTCGCCAGGTGGACCTGGCGGAGTATATGGAGATACAACCCATTACCCTGGCGCGCCTGCTGGACCAGTTGGCGGAGGCCGGGTTAATTGAGCGGCGCAAAGACCCCAGTGACAGGCGCGCTTTTCGTCTTTATCTAACACCCGAGGCGGCCCCCGTGGTGGCCAGATTCAAGGCCACCAGCAGCCACTGGCAGCGGGAGATCCTGAGCGGGCTGGATGACGCAGAAGTCGAAACCCTGTTTAAGGCGCTGGATCATATCCGCGCCAGGCTCTCTGCAATGTCTCGTTAGGTTCTCTGAAATGTCCCGTTAGGT
>CBINKF010000638.1:0-2298 GCA_966251115.1 uncultured Cellvibrio sp. | reverse complement strand
GGTTTGGGCTGCTGCCTCTGTGTTGGCTTGAAGGTTCGCACTGGCGGCAGTCTTTGCCGGGTTGCTGATTTCGGCATCCTGAGAACTGAAACCAGTTGGTTGGGGCGTTTGTTCGTGCGTCAAGGTCACATTTGCTGCAGAGGCCTTATCACTGTCTTGCTGATAATTAACCGCGTTGCTATTTGCTGGGTGCGAGCCCGGCAAGCGATCAAGGTTTTGCTCGCTCCCCAATTTGTTCAGGTGCTCTGTTTGCTCGCGTTCATTCTTTTTCTCGCTTGCTTTTTCTCGCTCGCTTTCTTTCTCTTGCTTGATGTCTTTCTCTTGCCTGATATCGTTCTCTTGCTCGCGTGCATCCGGCGAGTGGTTTTGGTTGTGGCGATTGAGAAATTGCTGAAGCCCGGGGTTGGCGCTCTGTTGGTGAGTAGCAAGCTGGTGAGTAGCAAACTGGTGGGATAGGAGTTGCTGGGCAATACGATGTTGTGGCAGTGGGCTGTGTGTGCTGATGTGTTCCCACACTTGCGTCAGCAGTGTGTGTTCGCGCGAGGCAGGTTGCGTAATGACTTGCTGCAATAGCTGTCCCCAGGCCTGCTTGGCTTGCCATTGGGGCGCTAAGGACGGTTGTTGCAGTTGCAGATTTTGCCAAGTTTGCAACAACGCCAAAGCCGCTTGTGCTTCGGGGGTTAGGCCTATAACCAGTGCCTGCCAATGGGCTTGGGTAAATTGGTTTAATAACCGTTGTATCAGCAGTGCGCGTTGCGGTTGCTGTTGGAGAAGCTGATTTAAGGCCGAGGTTGCCGCCGTATCTGTTAGCAGTTGCTCCAGCAGCAGATGATGCGGTGGCTGCGCGCTGCTCTTGGCGGTTGTTAACTCACCGCGCAGTGCCTGGCGCTGGCGAAAGCCTGGGTCAGGTAGCTGGCCGGTCTGCAGGTAGTGATTCAGCCAAGCGAGGGCGGCTTGGCGTCGCTGTGACTGCTCTGCCAGTGTTTGCTGCGCCGGCGCTGGCTCAGATGTCGGGTCTGGCGCTGAGGTTTTTTGCATAGTCGGCGACCTAAGCGGCTGGTCATTGCCAGTCGCGCCTGCGGTCATCCCCTCTATGTTCGCCGATGCGCTAGAACTTTTATTATCCGCCGCAAACAGCCAGCGAATATCCGCTTCCGGCATATCCGGGTAGTGTGAAGTTGTGGACGCGCCTGAACTCGCGCCGCCAGGTTTTGCTGCTCGCGCGGCCACCGGCAGCAATCGAGGGGTGATCAGGGCGACCAGTTGCTCCAGCAGTTTTTGCTGGATATGGGCGCGGTAGTCCTGTGCGGGCAGTTTGCCAAAGTCGAAGCTCAGGGTGTCAAAGCGCAGCAATTGCGGCTCGGGGGAGTAGTGGTCAAACACCTGGTTTAGCGCGGGGAGCAGCTCGTCACTCAGCCAATGAATCAGCTCAGGTTCCTCCTGCTGGGCCAGGCGCCGGCTGCTGAAACTCAAGTCCAGTACCAGTTCATCAATGGCGTGCTGCGGGCGGCCCCAGGGTCTCATAGCTTAGATCCACATAGCAGCTGAGGGCGATTGGCGCTCTAACCAGACGCGCAGCGCTTGCGCCGCCTGGTCCAATTGGGTTGCCTGGGCGGGCGCGTTGGTATGTCGCTGGTTCCAGGCCAGCAACAGGCTGTGCCAGTTGTGGTACGCCTGTTCAAATTCGCGCAGGGCATTCAGGTCCACCCAATAAATTTGCGGCAGCAAGTGGGCGGGGCATTGGTTTGCCAGGGTTTTTTCCGCAAATTGGCGAAATGCCGGGTTGCTAAAGCGCGCGCTCCAGCGGGGAAAGACCAGGCTCAAACGGTTGTAATAAAAACTGTCAGCGGCGTTTGGCGGCTTGTTTTGCTCAGTGTTTTGTTGAGTGTTTTGCTGAGAGTTTTGCTGAGAGTTTTGCTGATTGTTTTGTCGAGCTAGTGCGTTCGCATTTGATGCCGGGGGTTCGCTGCGGGGGCACAGCAGCAGGTGTTCAACCAGATAGAAACCTTCGCCCAGCTGATTGACGCGGGTAATGATTTTTTTAAAACGATGCACGTAGCTCAGGGCTTCTTCCGGCTTGGGCGTGCGCTTGAGCAACAGCCCGCGGGATTGCCCGGGTGGGCAGAAGTAGACTTCGATTTGCCCCTGGTGCTCGCGCTGGCGATAGGCCGAGAGGCTGGTGCCCTCGCGCAGCATTTCCAGGCTGAGGGTGAGTTTGTTGTTAAAGTTGGGCTGCCAGTCATCCAGCCGCTGTTGCTGGTGTTGGTTTAAGTGCGCCACCGGGATGAGGCCTGTGTC
>CBINKF010000637.1:0-2302 GCA_966251115.1 uncultured Cellvibrio sp. | reverse complement strand
GCTCAGAGACAAATATCAGTGCCTAAGCAGCTGACTCTTTCTGCTCCTGGACAACTGCCACAGGCAGGAACCAGGTTTCAGCAATACGGAAGTGGAGGTTGCCGATTTCCAACTGGATCTCGTCAATGTATTCATGCAAACCTTGTTGCAACAATTGATCCAAGTTTGCAAGTTCCAATTTTTGCTGCAAATCCACTATGCAGGCCAGCACTTTTTCGCTGTTGGGCAAACCCCACAAGCACTGCTCAAGCTGCTTTAAACAATGGGCAACGGCGCGCGGGAAATCTTCACTTTGCAACAAAAATTTAACCACAGCATTGGCATTGACTCTGTCGCGCACCTGCTGGCGATACATTTGATAACCGCTGAGGGAGCGCAACACATTCATCCACAAAATATTGTCGTAGGGCTCCGATGCTTCGGAGGTGCCACTGGATAAATGGGGCAACAAATTCACCAGCCCCACATCGACGATGCGCGTACTCATATCGGCGCGCTCCAGGTTGCGCCCTATACGAATTAAGTCATAGCCATTGTTGTGGCTCATACAGCCGGCCAGCAAACCGGTAAATTGCTGCACACTGCTAATCACGTGCAACAAAATCATATTGCGGTCGCGACGCGATGCAACCCGCTCGGCGCGGTCGCGAATATAGTGATAGAGGTCGTTAATAAGCTCCCAGGCTTCCATGGGCATAATTTCGCGGGTAATCCGCGCATTCTCGCGTGCCCAGCTGAGGGAGTTAATCAGCGACGCAGGATTGTTTTTATCCACCAACATAAACTGCACAACGGTTTTTTCATCGGCCAGCTGGGTGTCGCGCTCAAAATAATTGCCCGTGCCGCTGATATCGATAAGCGAACCCCAGCCCACACGCACACCGCTGGGCAAATCCAGCAGCAAGTTGGAGTTAACATTCACTAGGCGCGCGATATTTTCGCTGCGCTCCATATAGCGGCCCAACCAGTAAATACGCTCTGCTACACGCGACAACATAATTAATCCTCCACCACAATCCAGGTGTCTTTACTGCCGCCACCCTGAGACGAGTTAACCACATAGGAGCCTTTGCGCATGGCCACTCGGGTTAATCCGCCAGGAGTCATGTGGTGCTCACGCCCCTGCAATACAAAGGGACGCAAATCAACGTGGCGCGGCTCGGCATTGCCACCCGTGAGAATGGGTGCGGTAGAGAGTGAAATTAATGGCTGCGCCATATAGTTGCGCGGATTGGCTTTAATGCGCAGCGCAAATTCTTCCAGTTCTTTTTTGCTGGCTTGCGGGCCGATAATCATGCCGTAACCGCCAGATTCGTTCGCCGGCTTTACCACGAGCTTATCCAAATTTGCCAGTACATAATCGCATTGCTTTTTATCGATACAAAGGTAGCTGGGGACGTTGGGAATTATCGGTTCTTCACCCAAATAATATTTGATCATGTCCGGCACATAGGTGTAGATCACCTTGTCATCCGCAACACCAGCCCCAGGCGCATTCGCTAAAGCGACATTGCCTTTGAGCCAGGCGCGCATTAAACCGCGCACCCCCAACACCGAATCGGGGTGAAAAATTTCCGGGTCGAGGAACAAATCGTCAATGCGCCTGTAGATAACATCAATACGCTTCAAACCATCGATACTGCGCATATACACGCAGTCGTCACTGTCCACTAACAGGTCACTACCTTCCACCAGTTCCACACCCATTTGTTGCGCCAGGTAGGAGTGTTCAAAATAGGCAGAGTTATAAATGCCAGGCGTAAGCACCACGATTTCGGGGCGATCCGAGGGCCGCGGCGACAGTGACGCCAGGGTATCGAACAGCTGCATGGGGTAGTCGGTTACCGGCACAATTTTATGATTCTCAAACAACTCGGGAAATACACGTTTGGTTACCTTGCGATTTTCCAGCATGTAGGAGACCCCGGAGGGTACACGCAGGTTGTCTTCCAATACGTAGAATTCACCTTTGTGGTCGCGAATTAAATCGCTACCACAAATATGCGACCAAACGCCGTAAGCGGGCTTCATGCCCATACACTCTTTGCGAAAGTTAACCGAGTCTTCAAGCAGATAACCAGGGACCACCTTGTCTTTGATAATTTTCTGCTCGTTGTAAATATCGTTAATAAAACAATTGAGCGCCGTTAAGCGCTGCACCAGGCCGAGCTCGGTTTTTTGCCATTCTTTTTGCGGAATAATGCGCGGGATAATATCGAAGGGACAGGCGCGGTCTATATTGCCGGAATCGCTGTACACCGTGAAGGAGATGCCCATGGTTTTAATAGCCAGTTCGGAGGAG
>CBINKF010000636.1:0-2302 GCA_966251115.1 uncultured Cellvibrio sp. | reverse complement strand
GGTAAAACCAATGAGCAAGCTGAGCTGTGCTGGCCAGCGCAGGCGAATGTACGCCATGTGCAGCGGTGAGCAGGCAAAGGTCAGCAAAATAAACGGGATATACCAGTGCGGGAAAAGCACATAGCCATTGCGCGCCGTGTACCAGCAGTTGAGCGCTATGGTGCTTAGTGAATGGCCGTCTATAGCCCAGCCGATGGAGCGAAAAACTAACCCCAAAACCGACATGGCGATAAAAGGGACAAAAATTTGCTTGAGCTTTTTGCCCATAAAATCGCGGTAATTAAAGCGCGTGAAAAATACCCGGTGAAAAAAGAAGCCGGAGATAAATACAAATACCCCGGTGCCGCCGCGCAGGATATTTTCCAGCAGCAGTGGAAAGCCTTTCTCCGATAAAAAAACTGAGTGACCGAGGACGATAAGTGCTATGGCCAGGGCGCGCAGGTAATCGAACTCCGCCAGCCGCTCTTTGTGCAAGGGGCTGGAAACGGCGGCAGCAATGGGGGTGTGGGTCATGAAATGGCGCAGGCACTCCGGGGTTCCGGGCGGTATACGCCCACATTATTATGGCCCGCATCCTTGAGGTTGGCCGCGTGCAGCTGGCTCATCACGCCTTTCTGGCAATACAAATAATATTGTTTGTCGTCAGTTAAGTGCGCAAATTGTTTGTTAAGTGTGTAGAAGGGAATTCGTAAAATTTCCACGCCCGTCAGGTGCAAGGGACTGGCTTCCGCTTCATCCGGGTGGCGGATATCAATAATGCTGGCCGGTGCCTGCACCTCAGCTACCACAGGTACCGAAAGGTCGGTATCCAATTCGGTCACCAGCTCGTCAATATTTTGCGCGCGCTGGTCGTTAAGCGCCTGCTCCAGTACCGCGAAATCAAATTTACTTTCCTCCCGCTCCACCTTGTACAGGCGCGCCCGGGTAGTGGGGTTGACTGAAATCACGCCGCAGTATTCGGGCATGCTCGCGGCAAAACTTTCGGTGCCGATTTTGCGTGAAATATCGATGATATCGCCCTTGTCCATGGTGGCCAGGGGGCGCAGCACCAGCATGTCGGTAGCGCGATCTATGCAGTTGAGGTTGACCAGGGTTTGACTGGAAACCTGGGCTACGCTCTCGCCGGTAACCAGCGCGGGTATTTCCAAAGATTCAGCGACTTTTTCGGCGGCGCGCAGCATCATCCTTTTGAGCACCACGCCCATATAGGCGTTATCGACTTTTTCGAGAATTTCGCGCACTACGTCTTCAAAAGGCACGGTGACAAATTTCACCCTGTGGCTGGCGCCATATTTGTTCCACAAATAGTAAGCGACCTCCTTTACCCCGATTTCATGGGCGCGACCACCCAGATTAAAAAAACAGTAGTGGGCGCGCAGGCCGCGTTTGATACATAAATAAGTGGATACGGTTGAGTCGAAACCGCCGGAAATAAGTGACAGCACCGGGTCTTGCGCGCCCAGGGGAAAGCCACCCAGGCCCTGGGTTTTGCTGGTCAGCACCCAGAGGCGCTCATCTTTGATCTCCAGCGGAACTATCACATCTGGCTTGTGCAGATTCACGCCTTTGGCTTTTGAGTGTTGCAACAAGCCGCCGCCGACATACTGCTCCGCCTCGACTGAGCTGAACGAATGCTTGCCCACGCGCTTGGCGCGCACGCAAAAAGTCTTGCCTTCCAGCTGCGCACCCCAATGGCGCAGGGTGTTTTGGAAAATCGACTCCAGGTCGCCCAGCGGGTAATCGTGAATAAGGGCAAAGTTGGCGATCCCGGGCGTGCGCGCCAAAACCTCAGCCACTTGCTGGGTAACCTGACTATCGGCCTCAGGGCAGCGAATTTCGATTTTTTCCCAGTCGCGCTGGACGTCAATAGCTACCCCCAGGTTGGCCAGGAGCACCCGCAGGTTATCGCGCAGTTGCTTGATAAAGCGCTTACGCACGGGCGGGCTTTTAATGATGATTTCGGGGAAGACTTTGACAATAAAATGCATGAAAACTAGCCTGAAGGGATTGCTGCAATAGAGCTTTAAAAGCCAAGCATTATAAACCAGTCCACTGGCGAGCGGTTTGTCGGCCACAAACTAAGCCTTGCTGGACAGAGTAAAGCAGAAACTCAAATGATCATATGTGTTGATTTTTGCGCCAAAATATTCTTACTGCTAACCCTATAATTGGTCAATACTTCGATTGCCCAAGACTTCCTGCCAACCTTTTCCCGACCCGCTGATGCGAGATTTACGGCCATGATGAGGCGAAATATTCCCATAGGTGTGCGTTTGACCCTGGCGTTTGCGATGTTGGTGTT
>CBINKF010000635.1:0-2302 GCA_966251115.1 uncultured Cellvibrio sp. | reverse complement strand
TTTTGTAACCCCAAGCTGGTTAATACTCACGCAGAAGCCCTGGGCGAGCTCCTACGCATGCCTGCAGCAAGGAAAGCGGTCGTGGTTATAGCCCCTGCGCTACTAGCCTGCCAGCGATAGAGCCCAAGGGCTTTATCCGGCCACGCCCCGTACCGCAATAACACCCAGCGCGGTAAACATAGCCACTCACCTAACGCGGAGGGAAGAAAAGACGTTTTATGAAATAGTGTCTTTTTTATCGTCAACACTGTCGAGGTAGCCGCTCGCCCATCAAAATTGAGAGTGCAAAACTGCTCGCTCCTCACGCTGAAAATCGATAATTTATTTCCTATAAAGAAACGAACGAGCCCGGGCTTGTTCAACAATGGGATAGGTCGCGGCTGCGCGCGACATATCCTTATTTGTTATGCATAGTTGACCCACTGCTGTTGTGTACCAACTCTTTGCTTGTGTTTAGGGTTCCTCTCAATGAACTTAGCCACATCTGATTTACTTTTTGGTAGAGCTGGATCACTGTGATAGCCGCTACCGACAAAACGAAAGCCAGCCTCCCATAGACTCTTTGCTGCCAACCAAGCTGATGAATTAGTTTTCGCAGGTGTTGCGAAGTTGCGTCCCATAAATGCCATTCGATGACCACAATTGGGACATGTATGAATAATGTCCGAATCGGGCTGATGAGCCGAGCCTGACGACGCATCTTCGATTGCCTGACGTTTAAATGCGACTCGACAATCAAAGCATGCAAATTTATGTAAGAACTCAGTCATAGTGCATAACAGTTTATTCAACGACCGCTGTCGTATATCACTCGGCCGCTTATCAGATCATAATTTGCCAAGATTAATGGAAATTTTATAAAAATCAATAAGTTGGATTGCATTCATCAGTTTATCAAAAATGGCAATTGCGACCGGAGTAGAAAATCTTTGTCGCATATCACTCTTGTAAAAATTGTAACCCATTGAAATTTGACAATTTTTTACTATCGCGTGGCGGAAATCCGACAGTTGACGCTTATCGTGACCTGATATTGCCTGGGTAAAAGATTTAATAGCGCATCATCTGCTATTTTTTATAGGCATCACCCAATATTTTGGAGGGGGGATATTCGGAAGCTTGATGATCGGTAAATTGCCTGCGCTTGGTGGTAACTGCAGCACCGGGGCCACTGCTTTTATATTCGTAAAAGCGGGGAGCGGTGCTCCCCGGATTTTCGGAATTTTTATGGGTTAGCGTGCGCTAACCTGAAAGGCGCCAGCCAATTGATGCAGTTTACCTGCGGTGTTTTTTAACCTGTCGGAGCTGGTGTGAAGTGCGCGCACGACCTTGTTCATGCGCTGGCTTGCACCGGTGACTTCCTGCACCTGCTGGCCGTGTTCGCGGCTGTTGGTGTCTATGTGTTGAATAATGCCCAGAATGCGATCGACTATGGCGTGCAGCTGGGCGTTGTCGGTGGAGGCTTGTTCGGCAAGGCGCAGGCTGCGGTCGACATTCTCTACGCTGGTTTCCATAAAGCTGGCGGCTTGCTGTGCCTCCTGGCGAATAGTTTGGATTTTTTTACCGATCTCTTCGGCAACAGACGCGCTGCGCGCCGCCAGGTTGCGCACTTCCTCGGCCACTACCGAAAAGCCGCGCCCGTGCTCGCCGGCGCGGGCGGCTTCGATGGCAGCGTTTAAGGCCAGCAAATTTGTTTGGGCGGTTATGTCGCTGATCATGGACACCATATTGCCGATTTCGTTGGTGCGGTTGTTGAGTGTATGAATTGTGGCGGCTGAGGTTTCCACTACATCGCGAATATTTTGGGTTCCACTGCGCACAGATTCAAATTGCGTACGCGCTTCGCGTACAACGGCTTCCATCGCCAATTTCATTTCATCCGCAGTGCTGCTTGCCTGGTTGATTTCGTGTAACTGGCTTTGCACCAACACCAGCATTTTTTCCATGGAGTCGGAGACATGGCCGGAGGTTTGATGGGCCTCGCTGTTGCGCTTTAGCAGGCTGTCACTGCTTTTCATTACATCGTCGGCGGCGCGAATAACTTCGCCGACCACTGAATCCAGGTTGTCGATAAAGCTGTTGGTCCAGCGGCCTAAGTCGCCGCTCTCGTCGCAGGCCAGTTTTTTGGTATCCAAACGCTGGCGCAGATTGCCGCCGCCTTCGGCAATGGCATGAATAATTTCAGTCATTTTACCCAGGCGGCGAGCCATGCGGCGGGGGCCGCGTTGGCGAAATACCAAGCCGCCGAGCAGCAGCAGTGAGAAGGTAATTGAGTTGATAACGGCATTGGATAAATCGCTAT
>CBINKF010000634.1:0-2309 GCA_966251115.1 uncultured Cellvibrio sp. | reverse complement strand
CGGCGAGGAAAAACGCCTCGCCATTGTGGCAGTGGATGCCGGAGATATCGCGAAATGGGCTGCGGATGCTGGTGAGTTCGCCGCTGTTGGCATCCACTATACCCAGGTGCCATTGGCCGCCCTGGCTGTAAGTGCAAAAAATCATGCTATCGCTGAGGAAGCCATAGGTACTCATGCCAAACACCCATTGCGGCGTGGCGAATTCCGCCTCCTGCGGGCAAATGGCGTTTAGTTCGCGGCCGTCCCAGCGGTAGAGATTCCACCAGTTGCTGCGGTCCGACACCAGGTACAACTGACCGTCGGGCGACCACTGGGGTTGGAAGATGGATTCGCTCTGGCTGCCGGCGACCCGCACTTCACCAATCACTTCGCCCGCTTCATTGAGGCTTGCGCAAAAACACTCGGTGCCATCCCAGGGCATTTGCGGGTGGTTCCAGCGCAGGTAGCTGAGCTTGCTGCCATCGGGGGACAGGCGTGGGTTGGAATAAAAATCCGCGCCCGTCGCGCGCAGGCTGACGGCGCCGTTGCTCAGGTCTATGGCGATAATGTCACTGCTGGGATTGTGGCTGTCCTGGCTGTAATCCTCGCGCACCGCCAGCAGCTGGCGACGTTTGGCGTCATAGCAAAAATCGGCGTAGCGGTAGGGGCCCTCGATGGTAATAGGCGTGAGGGTCTGCTTGGCAAAGGAGTAAAAGTAGATGCGCTGGTTGACATCCAGCACGCAGAAAACCCCGGTTTTAATCGCCAGATAGGGCGCGCCGCCGTATTCCTGGGCGCGGGTGCGCACTGAGTGGGGCGCCGCCAGCAGA
This sequence comes from uncultured Cellvibrio sp., assembly GCA_966251115.1. Classification (GTDB taxonomy): domain Bacteria; phylum Pseudomonadota; class Gammaproteobacteria; order Pseudomonadales; family Cellvibrionaceae; genus Cellvibrio. The sequence continues at coordinate 1,500 of CBINKF010000634.1, read as the reverse complement.
TCTTTGCGCTCGCCATTGTGTAGGCACACCAGGGCGTTACGGCCTTTTTCCTCGGGGCGGGTTTCCAGCCAGAGGATACGCTCGCCGCAGGCCTGGGGCTCGCTGATGCGCACGCTTTGGGCGGTGAGCAGTTCGGGGCTGATGGGCGAAGGCCAGTGGCCGTAGGCGCGCGGATCGCTGTGGGAGGCGCTGGAGGTCATAGGGTTTGCCTTGGTTGCTGAGCGGAACTCGTTGAATTTTAGATAATTTTAGATTTATGCCCGGCAATTGTCGCCAGGTTTGGGAGTATGCCACAGGGTTTTTATTTAGCGACAATTCCGATTTAATGCCGCAAGCCCAATTGGAACTGCCAGCATGATGTTTTCCCCCCAAGCACTCAATCAGCATCTCCCGCCGTACGACGGCCAGCCGTTGTGGTTGGGCTTTAGTGGCGGCCTGGATTCAACCGTGTTGTTGCACGCCCTGGTGCAGTTGGGGCGGGCAGTTAAGGCTGTGCATATCAACCACCAGATTTCGCCCAACGCCTTGTTGTGGGAGGCGCAGTGCGCGCAGCTGTGTGCTGCCCTGGGGGTGGAGTTTAGGGCGCGACGAGTTACGGTGATTAACCAGGGGCGAGGCATAGAGGATGCGGCGCGCGCCGAGCGCTATAAAATTTTCTCCACCTGCCTGGACGGGGGCGGCACGTTGCTGACCGCCCATCACGCCGACGACCAGGCGGAAACCCTGCTGCTGCGCCTGCTGCGCGGCACTGGCCCGCGCGGCCTGGCGGCTATGGCGCGGCAGCGCCCGCTCGGCAGGGGCCAAATCTGGCGGCCACTGTTGAATTTTACCCGCGCCCAGTTGGAGGCTTACGCGAAGGCAAATCAACTCCACTGGGTGGAGGATGAAAGCAATCGGGATGACCATTACGATCGTAATTTTTTGCGCAACCAAGTAATGCCACTGCTGCAGGCGCGCTGGCCGGGGTTTCAAGCCCGCTGGCAGCAAACGGCGGAACTCTGTGCCAGCAATGAGCAGTTGCTGGATCAGCAGGCGGCTCAGGATCTGGCACTGGCAGAGTTTCGCCCGGAGCGATTGGGCACCAGTATCAGCAAAGCCTATTGGCTAAGCGTGCCCCAGGCGCGGCAACAGCTGTTACTGCGCTTTTGGCTGAGAACCCAGGGCTTGGCGGCGCCAGAGCAGCAGCACTGGCGACAAATTCATGTGCAGTTGACGGCCGCGGCGGATGCTGAGGTCTGTTTGCGTTTTGGCGATTTGACACTGCGCGTCTATCGCGACCGGATTTACCTGGTGCCGCTCCTGGATGCAAAAGCATTTCCCAATACCTGCGAGCTCCAGGCGGAGGCGACTGAGTTGCGCCTGGGACGGCTGCTGCTTCAACCGGCGCTGCCCGGCTCAACCAGGCCCCAACTAAAGGCTGGTTTATCCCATTTGCAAATCCGCTATCGCCAGGGCGGCGAGCGCGCTCACCCGGCGCGGCGCCAGCACTCCCAAACACTT
>CBINKF010000633.1:0-2312 GCA_966251115.1 uncultured Cellvibrio sp. | reverse complement strand
ATAGGCGGTAAAGGCTTCTTTATCCAGCCCTTCAGGAACTCCATCCTTCTTAAGCTTGGCCAACAAGCCCTCTGCACCTTTAAGGGAATTTCCTCCTTCCGATTGCATGAATGTATTTACAGCCTTTGACCTGGCAGGATCCAAAGCCTTCCAAGCACTTACACTCTTTGTAACCCCTTTCGCAATTAAAGAGTCAGCCATTTTAGATATAGATAATGCAGCCCTCTGGCCCATTAACCTAATACCTACAATGCCCGATTCAGCTGCTAATGGATAATAAATCCTCTCAAATGCCTCGCCCCATCCCTCCGATTTGGCAGAAGCGATTGAGTCATCCAAATATCCCCCAAATCCACTTAGCGCCGAATGCAAATGATATTTAAATCCTTCTTTAGTCGCTCCGTTCACCCGTACCATATCACCAAACATATTTTGGTATAGGGTCGCCGAGACATACTCGCTATGATCAGCATGCGATCCGGTGTAATAAGTTGGGATATCAGAACAATCAGCACAACCAGGCCCAGCTATAGGTACATTAGCATTATCAACACCATTGTCAGGTTCGTGCCGCTGACCCGTCACTACAACCTCTTCCACCGGCCCACCATCGGGGTTTTTTCCATCGTCTTCTCTGGTGGTTCTGTCCCCAGTCCCGATAAAGCCCGAGGGATCGGTGAAGCTTAAGGGATTGTTAAACACATAACTATAACGGTTGTAACTCTGGGAGCTGAGCGGAGCCTGTACAAATGGATCGGCACTCAGGAAACGCCCAAGCTCTGGATCATACACCCGCCCATTCATGTGGATTAAACCCACTGCATCCAACTGCTCATGGTCGGTAAAGCTGTGCGCAGTTGAGGTGGGTACAAAATCCAAATCCTGCGGGCCATTCCACTGTTCGAAGCGGCGTTCGCCCCAGGCGCCGTTGGCTTGCCATTGTATATCGCTGGCGCTGTTGGCGGCCTCGTTACTGATGGCGACGACCGAGCCTATATGGTCGCGGTGCAGGTATTCGCGGTGACTGGTGGGGGTTACGCCATCGGTTTGCACAAAGATGGCGAAGTCGCCCACATAGTGCAGTTTTTGGGTGACGCCGCCTTTGGTGACTTCTTCATAAATACCGCCCACATATTTGGTGACCCGACCATTGCTGTCGCTGTGTTTAATGCGATCCTGGTTGGGGCCATACACCAAGGTGGAGAACTTGCTGCCCTGGGTAATGCTGGTGGGGGTATTAAACGCGCTGTAAACCACATTTTTAGCGGCTTCACCCGCCTTGGTGGCCTGGGTCAGGTTGCCGCTGGCATCGTAGGTGTAACTCCAGCCATTGGCGGCTGTAACCGCGTGGGGGCCGGCCTGATTGACGCTTTGGCCCTGGCCGGTGTAATCCAGATTAAAGCTGCTGCCACCCGCGTCCGCCTTGTGGGTGAGGTTACCCAAGTTATCGTAGGTGTAGTCATTGCTAGCGGCGCTACAGCCGTCAAAGCGCGCTGCCTTAAGGCGGTTGAGGCCGTCGTAACAAAAGCTTTGGGTTACACCACGCTGGGCATCTTCGCGAGTTTTAAGGTTGCCCAGGCTATCAAAGTTGTAGATTTGGTTTTGAATAACCAGGCTGCCTTTGCTGGCATTCACACTGTGGATCAAGCCGGTGTCTTGGTCAAAGGTTTGATTGGTGACTACGCCGTTGCCCAGCGTAAATTGCGTTACGTTGCCGAGTGAGTCGCTATCGTTTGCCGCCCATAGGGTGGCGCCTGTGGAATCATTTACCTGAGCGAGCTGGCCATAGTCGTTCTCGACCTTGGCAGCCACATAGCCGGTGGGGTACTGCACACCCAGAGGACGATTAAAGCCATCGTAGTATTGAGTAACCGCGTAACTGCTGCCACCAAAGGTGGAAGTGGTAATTTGCGGCAAACTGTAATTGGTATAGCTGTAGCTTTCGCTGTAACTGGAGCCGTCGGTATTTACACCGGTTAAGCTCGCCAGCAGGCCTTTACCATGAGGCTTGGTATCGTAAGCCCATTGCTGCGTGTAAGTACCTGTGCAGTCGGTGCCCGCTAAATCCACCCGGCCGGTTTGACGCCCCAAACTATCGTATTGGTAGCAGGTGCGCTGGCCTTTGGCATCGACTTGTGTGGCCAATAAATCCAGGGCGTTATAGGTGTAAGTTATGGTGCCGGTGTTGGGGTCAGTCAGGCTGGTTTTTCTGCCAAGGGTGTCGTACTCCATGGTAACCAGGGTCGCATCATCATTATTGACTTTGGTGGTGTGCAGATCACCAAAGGGCCAATAAGTAAAATCTACCGGGG
>CBINKF010000632.1:0-2314 GCA_966251115.1 uncultured Cellvibrio sp. | reverse complement strand
GCTCACCAGTGGCAGCCCAAAGGCGGCGCCGGGGCAGGGGAGATTCCCGACGCGCACGACAGCAGCAAACGCAAAGTGCCGATGATGCTCACCACCGACCTGTCGCTGCGTTTTGATCCGGCCTACGAAAAAATTTCGCGCCGCTTCCACAAAAACCCGGCGGAATTTGCCGACGCCTTTGCTCGCGCCTGGTTTAAATTGACTCACCGCGACATGGGCCCGCGGGTGCGCTACCTTGGCCCGGAAGTGCCCAGCGAAGAGCTGATTTGGCAGGACCCGCTGCCCGCCGTTAATCACGAGCTTATTGGCGACGCCGATATAAGTGCGCTTAAAACCAAGTTGCTGGCTTCAGGTTTAACGACTTCGCAACTGGCCGCTACCGCCTGGGCCTCTATCTCAACCTATCGCGGCTCCGATATGCGCGGCGGTGCCAATGGCGCGCGCCTTCGTTTAGCGCCGCAAAAAGATTGGACAGTGAATCAGCCTGCCGAGTTGGCCAAGGTGTTGGGTGTATTGGAACGCGTACAAAAAGATTTCAATGCAGCCAGCGGCAATAAAAAAGTTTCGCTGGCGGATTTGATTGTGCTTGGCGGTGTTGCGGCGGTGGAGGATGCGGCTAAAAAAGCCGGTTTTGTGGTGAAGGTGCCTTTTAGCCCCGGTCGCACTGACGCCACCCAGGCGCAAACTGATATGGACTCTTTTGCAGTACTGGAACCGGTGGCCGATGGCTTCCGCAATTACCAGCACCCCAAATCCAAAGTGCCGGCGGAACAATTGCTGGTGGATCGCGCCCAACTGATGCAGCTCACTGCGCCTGAGCTCACCGTATTAATCGGCGGTATGCGCGCATTGGGCACCAATTACGATGGTTCCAAGCACGGTATCTTCACCGACAAGCCCGGCGTGCTCAGCAACGACTTCTTCGTCAACTTGCTCAGCATGAGCACCGAGTGGAAGGCCTCCGGCACCCCCGGCGTGTACAACGGCATTGACCGCGCCAGCGGCAAGGTTAAATACACAGGTACCCGCGCGGATTTGGTGTTCGGCTCCAATTCAGAACTGCGCGCTTTGGCGGAGGTTTATGCCAGCGACGATGCCAAAGAAAAGTTTGTCAAAGACTTTGCCAAAGCCTGGGGCAAGGTGATGAATTTGGATAGGTTTGATTTGAAAAAGTAGGTTGTGGTGGAGGTAAAAGGTTTTGATTTGACGTGCGTGGCTTATAATCGTTCTTTGCCATATCTAAACCAAGCCTCTAAAGCCCTCGTCGCCAGTCGATGAGGGCTATTAGCTTAAATAGCAATAGTCACTAAAGTCATAGTTTTTATGGGCAAAATTTGTTTGTGCGGGAGGCCAGTGCAAAGGTATAACAGCGCATTCAATTAAAACCAAAAAAATTATCTTCTTTTAAGCGACACAAAAATTTAACTGCCGACTGCGGCATATGGGGTTAGCAGTTTGGCTAATGCAGCCTATGTAAGTTCATTCTCTTTTGCTCGTTGCGATTGTATTTCTTTTTGATTTTTCCTTCTTCGTTTGTATCTTCTTCAGATTTAAATAGGTATTCCCTATGGTCAATTTGATGCGCGGCGGCTTTTCGAGGTCTCCTTGGGTGTGCATCTGCAGTATCATCTGTACAGTATCTGACTCTTCTCATAACTCCTCCAACTATTAAACGTCCAGGAATTTGCCTTACAGGTAGCCCATGGCCGATCAAAATCTATCAAAATACAAGAGCCTACTACTGTTCGCTACCGGTCAGATCTGACTATTATTTCAAGGTTAAAGAAAGGTTATCCGGTTGCGCGTTTTGCGATGGCGGACTCAAATTAATCTTAACAACCATATTGCCAAGGTTTTCATACGTGGATTGATTGACAAGTAAACAATCTATTTGGTGCTTCGCGCTAACCTATTTTCTGGCAATGCTTAGTTGATTCTGGCGCTAAGAAGCGCGCGGTTATCAGTTTGTGATATTAATTGCGATTACTTGTTCATAAATGATTATTAATTGAAAGTTTCGCCTCATTTTTTATAAAAGATATTTTATTTTTCTTGGCTGTTATCCGAAATCATATTAAAATTTCAGCCCCAATTGGGGCTGCTCTTTATTCAGGTGTTTAACTGGACGGGCATGGTTCTTAAAAAGACTAGGATGGGCAGTTATGAAAACGCCTTCGGCCAAAGCCCAGCTCCCTTTGCATGAACAAAATCGCTTATTTGCAGCCTTGCCCGAACATACTAGAGAGCATTTGCGTGCTGTGGCTGAACCTGTCTCGTTAAAACGAGATGAGGTGCTGATTGATTACAGCTTACC
>CBINKF010000631.1:0-2314 GCA_966251115.1 uncultured Cellvibrio sp. | reverse complement strand
CCGTTCGCGCTCATGCTGCTGGTCGCCTCCGTGCCGGCGGCGCTGCCGGCCACGTTCACGCTCGCGTGCGCGCTGGGCGCGCAGCAGCTCGCGCATCGGGGAGTGCTGGTCACGCGTCTTACCGCGCTGGAAGATGCCGCGCTTATGGACCCAGGTTTAAAAGGCGCCGACACCTGTACCCGCAGCCAGACCATGGTACAAATTAAAGCCTGCGCCACCAGCATCAGCCCCGCCGATTTACACAACCCCGCGCTTAATCCCGCCATAGGTAGCATTCCACTGTCGCTGCAATTGCGCGCCAGCAAAACCCTTAAAGACCCCTGCGACCCCTGCGCCGATGAGTTGGCGCTGCAGGATCAGGTGGGCAATTATTTATTTCGCGTCGAAGTCCATCAGGTGGAATGGACTAATGATGCAGTGCCGCAACTCAGTCGCATTATTCTTAAATGGTCGAGCGAAAACGGCGCTGAGCAATATGTAGATGGCGAGTTCCCTCCCGGCTTTGCCTCCAGTCAATGGTGCTACGAATTTTTCTCCGGCCCCGATGTCGATCACGCGCTCGATATGACCAGCGAGAAACAACTTGGGCATCACTTAACGACGGGCTTTACACCTGCGCACGGGCAATTGATGGATGGCTACCCCAGCAGTAAACCGGCAAACCTGCCCCTGGTGCGCCGCTGGGATGGGTTTGTTGAATTGCAAAAAAACGCCGGTGTTTGGAGCCTGGTGGCGGGTGCCGATCGCGGCCGTGCGCTGAGCAATAGTTATGGCGACAATGATCACGGCTTTATCGATTTAACTGGGCCAATCAGCATCAACCTGAATGAGACGCTCCTGGCCTTTGAACTGCAGGATAAAACCGCGCTGGCGGGCGATTATTGGCAGGCGCCAGTGCGCCAGGCCATTCACGCCGCCGGCGCAGTGCTGCTCGATGAAACGCTGCCTGCGGGTATCCAGCATCATTATTTTGTGTTGGGTCGCGCGCAATTTGCCGCCGATGGCAGTATTACAAATTTTACGCCTGAGGCCGAAGCCTGCAAGGCGTTTGGTTTTCCACCTTTAACGGATATAACCGCGAGCGATGTGTGCTACGACAACAGCGATTGCGACGGCCCTAATATTCGCACCGTGCAGGAGGCGCTGGATTATTTATGCAGCCAGCGCAATTTAAAGTGGCATAACAAATATTTGCATGGCATGGGTGTAGTCTGCGGTTTAAAAGTGCAGTGCGCACCGGTCACTATGGATGACGACGGCAGCACCCACCGATTGAGGGTTACCGTAACCCCCGGCTATGCACTTGGCTGTGAGGGCGACGACCTGGTACTGGATTTGCCGGAAAATGTTGATGTACTGGCGGCGATTGCACAGCTTGAACAGAGCAGCGGCGAAAAAATTCTCGATGACAAGGGTGATGCCAGCGTCTGCCTGTATATTGATCAGGGCGAAGCGGGCGGTGACCCGGTATTAAAAATTGCTCCTTATGATGCAGCGCAGCACAAGGACAATATTTTTGATGGCACCATCTGGATGGATTTTTACCACAATTGCATCCAGCACTTAATCGAGGAGATAAAAAAAGAACTCGACGATTTAAATATCCAGGAAATTGGTGAGGAGGAAAGCAAAAACGGCGAGCTGGTATCTATACGCCGAAAAAAATATACCAGCCTGATTAACCTCATTGCCTACCTGCTGTCCAAGCCCCACGGCAAATACGTGTTTACCTCGTCCAAAGAGCACATCATCCTGCGCGATTTTTATTTACGCCTGCGCGATATTCTGCAAAGCAAAACCTTCTGCGGCATGCTCGCAGGTCAAGACTTTCCCGCATACCCTTTCCCCGAAACTAAAATAACCACTTTCTTTGGACGCGATCACCATCAGCAAATTCTCGCCCATGGCGATGGACGCTACCTGCTCAGCTATCAGGGGGCGGACACCAGCATCAATATTTTTGATACCCAAAGTGAAACCCTGGTGGCACAAACGCTTGTGCCCTCAGGGCAGGGCGGGGAAACTACGGCGCTAACCTTTTCGCCCGATGGCAAATTAATTTTCGCCGCGGTGGATATTAACGGTATGGATTCCATTTTAAGTCGCGGTCGCTTTGAGGATGGCAAAATAACCTGGGAAGCCAGCGCCGTGCTCTGCAGTGTGTTGGCAACGGATTTGCATTTTGGTAAACAGGAAAATGCCCTGTTTATTGTCGGTAAGGGCGACGGTCTTTATGCGGTGGATACCAATAAGTTATTTACCGATGAAAAAATTATTCCCGCCCCTTATTTTACGTTTAATGCCGTGGGTCATG
>CBINKF010000630.1:0-2315 GCA_966251115.1 uncultured Cellvibrio sp. | reverse complement strand
TGAAGAATTCACCCAATTAATACTTGGCAACATGGGTAACGAAACTCGGAAAAATACTCGCACGAGTGCTTTCGCCTTGGTCATCCAACATTCTAACCAGTGATCGACAAAATCAGTATTTGCCAAAATCACTAGCGTCTTGACCTTGCGGGCTGATCTCCAGGGCATGAACCGTGGATTATCCGTTTGCCGGCTTCAAAAACTCTGTTTACAAATCCACCAATTTGAGTTAATATGATATCAAAATGATATCTAATTGATGTTTGGGGAAGGATTATGGCGCGCGAAATTAAATCAAACAGTACTTCTGGGTACTCCATGTTAGGGCTGTTGCTTGTTCTGCAACTTATAACATTGGTGGCGGTGGTGTTTTTGCCGCCGCTGCTCAAGATAGTCTCGGCACTACTGGCAGTAGCGGTATTTTTCTGTTGGTTTGGTTTTTATATGGTGCACCCCAACCAGGGCAAGGTGATGCAGCTGTTTGGTCGCTATGCTGGCACCGACCGCATTAATGGTCTGCGCTGGGCTAACCCATTTTACGCCAAGCAGGCGGTGAGCTTGCGGGTGCGCAACTTTGAATCTGGTCGCTTAAAGGTCAACGATGCCAATGGCAACCCCATAGAAATTGCGGCGATTATTGTCTGGCGGGTTATAGATTCTGCCGAAGCTGTATTCGATGTCGATAACTATGAGGATTACGTCACCATCCAAAGCGAATCGGCACTGCGCAACCTGGCTACCAGTTACCCCTATGATCACAGCAGTGATGATGAGGGACTGACTTTGCGCGGCGACTCCAATACGGTAGCGGGCAAGCTGCAAAAAGAGGTGCAGGATCGTTTGGAAAAAGCCGGCGTGCAGGTGATTGAAGCGCGCTTGAGCCACCTGGCTTATGCCCCGGAAATTGCCCAGGCCATGCTGCAAAAGCAACAGGCGGGTGCAGTGTTAGCCGCGCGCAAAATTATTGTGCAGGGCGCGGTTAGTATGGTGTCTGACGCGCTTGAGCAACTAAAAGGGCAGGGGGTAGTGGAGCTGGATGAAGAGCGCAAGGCGGCGATGGTGAGTAATTTATTGGTGGTGCTTTGCGGCGATCAGCAGGCCAAACCGGTAATTAATACCGGCAGCCTTTATTAGTAGCGGATTTTATTGCAGGTGGTTTGTGGCTAAAAAATCCTTTCCCTTACGTATTAATGAGCAGGTTATCGCGGCTATGCAGCGCTGGGCGGATGATGACCTGCGCAGTCTCAACGCGCAAATTGAATTTGTGTTGCGCGAGGCTTTGGTTAAATCCGGGCGGGTTAAGCTGGTGCAAACAGTGGTGACCAATCTTGAGCCGGTGGATGAGCCCGAGGAGGGGGCCGAACCTGAATCGTAAATTGGCAGTGCAAAAAACGCCGCTGAAAGCGGCTTTTTAAATTTAAACAAAGTATTCTGGGTGCTCTTGTGGAATGAGTTCAAGAATATTGTAAACATCTTTCATGTGCACGCTCATGGCTGCGGCGGCTTTTTCGGCGGATGCCGACTTTACTGCTTTGATAATAGCGGCGTGCTGGCTGAGAACCCGCTTGTATTGACCACTGACGTGCAGGCTCAGGCTCCGCACTCTGTCCATATGGGCTTTTTCCGCCTCGATCAACGTGGCAACACGCGGGTATTGGGTGTAGCTAGCCAGGGTTTTGTGAAAGTCGTCGTCCAGTCGCTGAAATGCAATTGCATCATCAGCAGCGGCCGCCAGTTTCTGGTCGGCTATGATTTTATCGCAATTGGCAACAACCTCTTGTCGCGCCTCATCGCTAATACTGCTGGCGAGATGGCTGACTACCGCTACCTCCAGGGCTTCACGAATAAAACGCGCCTGCAGGATTTTATCCATACTGAATTTGGATACATAGGTCCCGCGCTGGGGCAGCACTTCGACAAAGCCAATATTGGCCAGCTGAATTAAGGCCTCGCGCACCGGTGTGCGGCTTACGCCAAATTGCTGTGCCAGGGCGGTTTCCGAAATCATCTGACCGGGTAGCAGCTCCATGCTCACTATGGCGTCGCGGATAAATCCAAAGATCTGTCCAGCGGCAGGGCGGTCGTAGGAAATTTCCTTGGACTCGGGGCGCATCGAAATTTTGGGCTGTTTAGCCAATTACTTTCTCCTGTAAAAAATCTGCCAATTGGGTGGCAGATAACTGGGTCTGAAGTCGCGGGTAACAGTATTTAGCACCTGCGGTTAAACTTTGGCCCTGTGGTTGAGTTTTGACGCTGCGATAGAGTTTTGGCTAAGTTACCAAAAATAACGCAACCGGCGCCATAGCCAGTAAAAA
>CBINKF010000629.1:0-2319 GCA_966251115.1 uncultured Cellvibrio sp. | reverse complement strand
CCGAGGCACCATCAAGCACCAGCGCCTTACCTACAACGCCATTGACATAACCTAATTGGCCAGAACCAACACTCGTTACTAAGCTGCCGACAACTGTACCCGCCCCTAAAGAGTTAGTTCCTTCATCCAAATTATCCTCAAAGGAGAAGCTGGAAGATGGCACTGGCGGTGCGTTAGATTTAACAACAACATTAAAGTCTTTGGTAAGTGTTTGGCCACCATAGGACAAGGTAGCAGTCAGGGTAACCTCTGCATCTGGCTCTGTTGCCCCTGGGCGAGTAACCACCCCATTGTTGTCCACAACCGTAGGATTGGATGAAGACCAGCTAATCGCAGCGGTATAGGCGCCGGCAAGCGGGAGTTCCAAATCATCTTTCACCGCCGATAGATCACCCAAGGTAAGCATATTTTTTGCCAGCCCAAGAATATCGGCAGCAGGGCGAGTGCCAGGGTCAAGCACGCTTGCATCCAATCCAGCTATAGGTGAATTAAAGATTTTTACATCGTCAATCAAGCCATTAAAGGGAGAATCCCAATAGTTAACACCCAAGGAAAAGGTGCCAGTCGCCGCACTAAAGATATCGCCAAGACCAGTCTTCGAGCAGAGCTTTGTTCCATTCACATAAATGTTAACCAAGCCTTGATCCACGGAATACGAAATGTGATTCCACTCACCCAGGGTCAAATTAGTTCCAGTAGCGCAGTCGTACCAATCGGGTGTGTTCAAACTCCACAAGGTAAACTGCTGATTCCACCAGTTTTGCAGTTGGAAGCTTGTCCAGTTGTCGGTAGTAGTTGCACCAAAGAAGGTTGGAGTGAACAAGGACAATGCATTTGGCTTAACCCACATAGATACCGTGTATGAATAAGAGGAAATCAAACCGCTAGGAAGAAGAACACCATTGGTACCATCCAGACTCAGAGCATTACCATCTACGCCTGGTGCGTAAGCGATAGCACCAGTATTGAACAGTCGATCCCCGGTCGCAGTCCCCGCCGCAAAGTTTCCAGTTGAATCATCAAGATTATCCTCAAACTTGAACTCTGCAGCTGGAGGAATGACTTTTAATGCAGGGACGGTAACTGTGTAAGCGTGAGTAAATGTTTCGCCATTTACATTAATAGTCGCGGTCAGGGTTACCACCTGATCACCGAGCGTTGCACTAGGGCGATGCACCATTGCCACACCGGTTAACTTATTCGTCAACTTATTACGTTTTAAATTGACGACTGCTGAGTTGCTACTTTCCCAAGTAATTTCTGCACCTCGAGTACCGCGCAGTGATAAGGTTAAACTGGGGTCAGTAACTTCAGGGGAAAATACCATCGCATCAGTTATATCAGTTACAGCTTCGGCAGTAGTTCTGGCTGGAAGCTGCGAACCCCACACACTGACACCTTCGATGGAAATGGCAGAGAAAGTTGGCACTAGCTTTTTGATGGAGTCATCCCACTGCCAAGCCATGATACCGTCATAAGTCTTGTTGCCTATTACCAGCTTAATACGCTTGCTGTCCGTATCAGACAATACATAGTAGCCAGTCAACTCACCGGTAATCGTACGATCTTCGTTGAGGCGAATGTAAACTGAATCATGCCCGGTTTTATTGGAGTCTTTTTGGTGGTTAATAAAGCGATAATCTCCCACCAAGTCCTCAGCATCAACAATATTATCGCCTGCAATTGGGGCGTAGCGCTGTGGAGATGCAACAAACCAACCATCGTGGTTTAACCAAAGTTCGTGTACTCGCACTGAGTGCTCTTCACCACGCCCAGGAAAACGAGCGTGAGTAATCAGAAAGTATTTTTTGGCAGCCTCATCGTAATAAACGGAATTATGGCCAGGTGACAAATACCCCCAACTTTCACCCTCATCGCCTGTTTCAGCTACAAAATTAAAACCACCCATCAACTTGACACCATATTTACTTAGGGTGTCAGTGTTGTTTTTGGTCAACAGCATATCGTTGCCCGCCGCATCCACATAAGGACCATCGGGATTTTGCGAACGGGAGACGCGAATGTTGTAACCGCCGGCGGCATCAAAACCGGCGATGGAATTACACATGTAGTAGTAGCCAGTCTCTGGGCTGTAAGTAATCCAGCTGCCCTCTATGGCGGCAAAGCCCCCACCGGCCACATGTTTGCCATAGCCCTGACCCGCTATGGGCAAGCCGGTGGCATTATCCATCGCCAGCACATAGATACCGCCGGAGTAAGAGCCGTAAACCAGCCAAAGTTTGCCGTCTTTGTCAAAGAATGCCGTCGGGTCGATAACATTGGGATCTATGGATGGATCGTAGGGGGTTTGGTCATTAT
>CBINKF010000628.1:0-2328 GCA_966251115.1 uncultured Cellvibrio sp. | reverse complement strand
CTATCTTATCGATTTGCGCCATATAGAGCAGAGCGCTCTGGCGCGCGAACATCTGATCAGGCGCAGTCTTAAAAATTGCTCCCACGGTGTAGATCTGGACACCTTCACCCAAACCCTCATGCAAGATTGAGCGGCGCTGACGCAGCTCAGGTATTCATGGCCAGTTTTCCGCAATTCACCTCACTGTCAGGCAGGTCTGGCCCCTGGGGTCCAGTGCTCGCTAAAGGCTTGCATCGCGGCGGGCTGATTTATTAATATTAAAAATATTATTTAATAATCAGGGTTAGCTTTAACGTCACTTCTGCTTTCGGTGCGCACTAATAGTTTTTGCGCTCGCTTGCAGCCCGGCTCGTGAAGGGAGAGATTTGGGTTGCAAGCGAGTGCACTTTTCATTGGTTTCTTTCGCTTCTTTCGCTTCTTTCGTTTCTTTTGTTGCTTTTGCTTCTTCGGCTTCTTTGGCTCTGTCCCCATATTTCAACAAGTTGTCTATTTGCGCACTTGCCCTCGGTAGGCTGTTTAACCTCGTCGCCATTTTGAGGCATTCTTAAGAATCCTTAAGCCGGACATTCCGGTCTCCGGCTGGACAAGTCAGGCCTGGGTGGTTAAGTTGCGCTACACATTTTTTGGGCTTACGGAGGCTGGGGGCTGTTCTATGGTGGCAAAGGTTTATGTATCCCCCAGCAATGCCTTAAGTTACCGCTTGGGGGGCTGGACCCTGTCGCTGCGCGCTAACAGCCTAAGCCGCGGCGAGCAAAAAATTGAGCTGGAAAATCGCTTGGTGCTGCTGTTGGTTTACCTGATGGATAACGCCGGTCAGGTGCTGAGCAAGGAGCAGATTCTTAAAACTATCTGGCAGGGCAAGGTGGTTAATGAGGATAGCCTGGCCGTTGCCATCAGCCATTTGCGCAAAGCCCTAGGCGATAACCCGCGCAACCCGGAATTTATCAAAACCATCCCGGGGGTTGGCTATCAATTTATCGCCGAGGCGACACCTGTCGCCGAGATAAAGCCCGCCAGTGAGGAAGTCGCCAGCTCTGATTGGGTAATTGCCACCAGCAGCACAGCACAGAATGCAGTAGACCCAATTGCCGGAGCGACAGACGGGTTTGTCAAACAACAATCGACAGCGACCGTATTTTTGCGCAAGGGGATTGTGGCGGTCCTGGTGGTAATTTTGCTGTCAATTTGCGCCTGGCAGCTGCTGCGCCTGCATCAAGGTTCGGCAAATAGTGCGACCAATCAGCAGCCCCTGAGCCTGGCGCAGGCGCAGTTGCTGTTGGACTCCTGGGACGATTCCCGGTTGCGCGCTGCCATTCAGGCTTTTAAAAAATTACTGGCAGCCAATCCCAATCTGGGTGAGGCCTATGCTGGTATTGCCAGCGCCAAAATTCGCCTGCTTAAAGAGGCCATAGCCCAGCCGGAAAATTGCGCCGAAGTTATCAGCCTGTTAAACAAAGCCATAAGTCTAACGCCGGAGCTGGCCTCGGCCTATGTGGATCGCGGCAACAGTTTGTTTTGGTGTAAGCGCGAGCGCGCTTTGGCAGAGCGCGATTATTTGCAGGCCATAGCCCTGGATGCCAATAACGCTCAAGCGCCTATGCAGTATTCGCAATTGCTGTTGGCCGAGGGACGCTTTGCCGATTCTCTGGCGCAACTGGAGCGCTCGCGCCAGCTTGACCCTTTAAGTTTTTCCGTTCCCACCGCCGTGTGGATTTTTCAGATGAACCGCCGCAATGATCTCGCCTACGCCGAATTGGAGCGTATTGGCAGTACCGAAGGTGAGGGGCGCTTTTACCATATTTCCATGCAGCGGGTACTGGCCAGCCTGGGGCGCGAGGAAGAGTCGTTTATCCACTGGCAATGGTTAATGGCAGACGCCCATTTTTCCGATGAAGACATGGCCGACGCCCAGGCCCAGTTCACCCAGGGCGGATTAACAGCGGTTAATCGCTGGTTGCTGGCGCGCAAGGAGCCGGCAGATCTTGGCCAGTATTCACCGCCTTTGTCCTGGGCGCGCTACGCCCTGGCGGCGGGTGAGCTGGACACCGCAATGGATTATCTGGCGCAGGCGGCAACTATTCTCCAGCTGCCGCTGCTGTGGATGGCGGTGGACCCGGACTATGACCCGCTGCGCGCCAACCCGCGTTTTCAGGCCATACAAGCAACCATGGCTAAGCCCCTCAATGCCCTGCAATAGGCGCGCGATACCGACTTAATTATTCTTCAGTTTCCTTAACTGGGTTTTACCCGCTGCCAGGCTAAGGTGGTTGCAGTTAAAGGAGGCTCCGATCCACCTCCGCCTTTCGCGTCTTGGCCCAGCTCGGCTTC
>CBINKF010000627.1:0-2331 GCA_966251115.1 uncultured Cellvibrio sp. | reverse complement strand
ACCCTGTGGGAATCCGCCCTGTTTTCCCACAGCCGCACGCAGGACAGACTATTGAACACACCCGAGCAACCCGCTACCTGGTCCGCACGCAAATCCGCCGAGCTCTATGGTATAGACGAATGGAGCAGCGGCTATTTTGGCGTCTCCCCCCAGGGGGAAGTAGAAGTGCGCGCAAATTTCACCGAAGGGGAAGTCAGTGTTTCCCTGATGGAAATTGTCGATGGCTTGCAGCAGCGCGGCTTGCAAATGCCGGTATTGCTGCGCCTGGAAAACCTGGTCGACAAACGCATCAGCACTCTCAACGACTCCTTTGCCATGGCCATAGAAGCCAGCGGCTACAAAGGCCAATACCGCGGTGCCTTTCCCATCAAGGTCAACCAGCAAAACCATGTAATTGCCGAAATAGCTCGCTATGGCGAGCGCTATAACCATGGTCTGGAAGCGGGCAGCAAAGCTGAGCTGATGATCGCCCTGGCAACGCTGCAAAATCGCGAGAGCCTGATTATCTGCAACGGCTACAAGGACTCCGAGTTTATTACCCTGGGTCTGCAGGCGCGCAAGCTCGGCTTTAAATGCTTTTTTGTGGTGGAGACACTCGCCGAGTTGCCACACATTATCGAGTGCAGCCGCAACCTGGGTATAGAGCCTTTGATAGGTGTGCGCTTAAAACTTTCCACCAAGGTGGAGGGCCACTGGAGCGAAGACTCGGGCGACCGCAGCCTGTTTGGTTTGAACACCAACGAACTCATCACTGTGGTCGATGAGCTGCGCAACGCCAATTTGCTGCACTGCTTCCAGCTGCTGCACTTCCACCTGGGTTCGCAAATTCCCAATATCCGCAGTATTCGCGCCGGTGTGCTCGAAGCCTGTCGCTACTACATAGAATTGGTGGGCGAGGGCGCGCCCCTGGGCTATATCGACCTGGGTGGCGGCCTCGCGATTGACTACGACGGCACCTCCAGCACCAGCGGCCACAGCCGCAACTACAGTGTGCAGGAGTACTGCATAGACGTGGTGGAAGCTATCCAGGAGTGCATGGATGCCCATGAAATTCCCCATCCCACCATAGTCACCGAATCCGGTCGCGCCACAGTCGCCCATACAGCCGTGCTGCTGTTTAATATTCTCGATGTGACTCACTTTGAACCCACCGAGCCACTCAGCGAATTGCCGCTTGAATGCCACGAGATGATTGAAAATCTCTGGGGCTCACTCAAGGATATTAAACCGGCTAACTTGCAAGAGTCCTACAACGACCTGCTCTACTACCGCGATAAAATTCGCGACCTTTTTCACTCGGGCGATATCAGCCTGCGCCATCGCGCCCTGGGTGAAAATATCTACTGGGCGGGCATGCAAAAAGTTGCTGCGCTGGTGCCGCAAATGAAGCGGGTGCCGCCAGAGCTGGAAACCCTGCAACAGCAAATTGCCGATATTTACTACGGCAACTTCAGTGTTTTCCAATCGCTGCCGGACTCCTGGGCTATTCAGCAGGTGTTCCCGGTAATGCCAATTCATCGCCTCAACGAAGAGCCGACACGCCAGGCAATCATTGCCGACCTCACCTGTGATTGCGATGGTAAATTGCAAAAATTTGCTGGCCCCGAGGGCGAGTCTTCGACGCTGCCGCTGCACCCGGTGAAAGTGGGCGAAGAGTATTACCTGGGCGTATTTCTGGTGGGCGCCTATCAGGAAACCCTGGGCGATTTGCACAATTTGTTTGGCGATACCAACGTTGCCAGTGTGCGTATCAATGCCGATGCCAGCATAGATTTTGTCCACGAAATTCACGGCGACAGCATTGCCGATGTGCTCAGTTATGTGGAGTACGAGCCCAATGCGCTCTACCAACAATTCCGCCAAACCGCGGAAAAAGCCGTGCGCGATGGTGTGATCAGTGTCGCCGATCGCCAGCAGATGCTCGCCGCCTATTCCGAAGGCCTGCGCGGCTACACCTATTACGAAAAGTAAATTTCTTTATCTTGGGTTGCTGCAGTTTTGCAGCCAGCTTTTTCTATTTTTTGGAGTCCTGAAATGGCAAAAGTATTAATCATTGGTGCCGGTGGCGTGAGCGGTGTGGTGGTGCACAAATGTGCGCAACTTGCCGAGGTTTTTAGTGAAATCACCCTGGCCAGTCGCACTGAGTCCAAGTGCAAGGCCATAGCGGCGCAATTGAATCGCCCCATTAAAACCGCGCAAGTGGATGCCGACAATGTGCCGCAACTGGTGGCCTTGATCAAAGCCGAGCAGCCAGACCTGGTGGTGAACGTGGCGCTGCCGTATCAGGATTTGCACATTATGGATGCCTGCCTGGAAGCGGGCGTCAATTAC
>CBINKF010000626.1:0-2332 GCA_966251115.1 uncultured Cellvibrio sp. | reverse complement strand
AGAGCCCGCCGCCCCGAGGGAAACAGGAATTCCGGCCATTATCAGCTACACTTTTTGGCACATAATTAAACAAATAGTTCGGAGACTTCCATGCCATCCAAATCGACAGTTATCAAATTCGGTCTGTGCCTAAGCCTGCTGTTACCGGTATGGCAACTGGGCGCGCAGGCGGCGCAACCCCAGGAGCTTAAGACCATTCCCTTTGCAACGGATATCGACCGCTACTGCTTGAAGTTGCTGGAACTGGTCAATCAGCATCTGGACACGCCTTACAAAATTACCCCCGACACCGGGGCCCAGCGCACCCAGGGGCGCTATATGCAAGACGTGGCGTCGGGCCAGGTGGATTTGATGTGGGCGGCGACTGACCAGGATATTGAAAATATGCTCCAGCCAGTGCGTGTTCCTCTCTTAAAAGGCCTGTTGGGGCACCGGATATTTTTAATTCGCCAGGGCGATCAGGCCAAATTTGACCGGGTGCAAACCCTGGCGGATTTACAGCAGATTAAATTGGGCCAGGGTACGACCTGGGCAGACACCAAGATTTTGGAGGCCAATCATTTGACGGTTGTTAAAACCAACAAGTATGAAGGCTTGTTGTACATGCTCGACGGCGGCCGCTTTGACGCCTTTCCTCGCGGCGTGCAGGAGCCCTGGAGCGAAGTAAATGCCACGCCCGGGCTGAATTTGGCGGTGGAGAAACACCTGATGCTGGTTTACAAAATGCCATTTTATTTTTTTGTCAGCAAAAGTAACCCCACCCTGGCCAGAAATTTGGAGCTGGGCCTAAATCGCGCCATTGCCGATGGCAGCTTCGACAAAGTGTTTTTTGCCGACCCCTCAGTGCGCACGGTTATTGAAAAGGCCGACCTGCAACATAGGTTGATCTTTAACCTGGAAAACCCCGCGCTGCCCAAAGAAACCCCGGTGGATCGCCCCGAGCTGTGGCTGGATGTCGACAGGCTGCAGTAGCTGAGAGTCGTGGTGAGCGAACCCCCTTGGGATTCGTCTAGACTTGAATGGGTAACAAAAACCACCGAGACATCTGGACTTTTATGCAATTAGCTAAATTTTTTAAGTTAATCCCCATGCTACTGCTGCCAGCAGCGGCTGCAGTATCGGCGCAATCGGTCACCGAGGTTAAAACCATGCCTTTGGTCACGGATCTGGATCGCTATGCGCAGACGCTGCTCAATGTGGTATTCCAGCACACCGACGGCCAATACCGCCTGGTGCCCCAGAGCGGTGAGCAGCGCACCCAGGGGCGGGTTATCGAGGATATTAAAAGCGGTGAAACCCAGGTGATGTGGGCGGCTACAGACCAGACCCTGGAGCAGGATTTACTGCCCGTGCGCATCCCGATTCTCAAGGGCTTTTTGGGTCACCGGATTTTTTTGATCCACAAGGGTGATCAGGCCAAATTTGACCGCATCCAAACCCTGCAGGAATTAAAGCAGATCAAACTGGGCCAGGGCACCACCTGGGCCGATACCCAAATACTTAAGGCCAATGGTTTGAATGTGGTCACCACGCAAAAGTTTGCGGGCTTGATGTATATGCTCGACGGCGGCCGCTTTGATGCCTTTCCGCGCGGTGTGCAGGAGCCCTGGTCGGAGGTGAATTTTGCCCCGGGCCTGGAGCTGGACGTAGAGAAGCGCATCATGCTGGTTTACAAAATGCCCATGTATTTTTTTACCAGCAGGAGCAATATCAAACTGGCGCAGGATTTGGCGCTGGGCCTTAACCGCGCCATTGCCGACGGCAGTTTTGACAAGGTGTTTTTTAATGATCCCTCCATCCGCTCAGCACTGGAAAAGGCGGACCTGAAAAACCGCGTGATTTTCCACCTGGATAACCCATCGCTCTCCAAGGAGACACCCGTCGATCGTCCCGAACTCTGGCTGGATGTAAACAGCCTGCAATAGCGGCTGCAGCTAGCGCCGAGGGCATCCACGCGCTGCCCTTTTTATTTCACTCAGAGAATCGTTTCTACACTCTTTAACATCTTGTTGCTGTGCAATTCAGCTTGGCTGCTTACACTCACCGGGAAACTCATTTGCAAAGGATACTTTTATGAAATCACTCACACTTGCCCTGGGGCTAGTCGCAAGCTTAATGATGACTGCAGTGGCCTGGGCCGACCCGCTACCGCAACAGCCGCACGTTTATGTGGAGGGCTCGGCCGAGCTGGAGGCGGAGCCGGATATGATGACCTTTGGCATCAGTATCCAGGCGGTGGATATGGACCTGGGCAAAGCCATGGAGGTTTTGGATGCGCGCTCGCGACTTTTTCTGGAAACTTGAATAATATTCTGCATGACTGACTTCGTAT
>CBINKF010000625.1:0-2338 GCA_966251115.1 uncultured Cellvibrio sp. | reverse complement strand
GTCAGCGCCTGTGGCGGCGGAGGTGGCTCAACCAGTTCTAAACCGGCGAGTTCACTGGCTTCCAGCAAGTCCTCCAGCAGTCTGTCTTCCGCTACAGTGACCTCCAGTTCCGATGCCTCGGTTGCGCTGTCGTCCAGCAGCGCTTTAGTTTTCAGCGCGCCAAGCTCCAGTCCTGCGAGCGCGTCAAGCTCCAGCCTTGCCTCTTCCAGCGATGCGTCGAGTTCAGCTCAGCTCAGCTCGGCAAGCTCAGTTTCCAGCGTCTCGCCCGCTTCCAGTGCGGCAAGCAGCAGCGTCAGCAGCCAATATAACTACACCCAGGTGTCATCGCTCGAAAGCCTGTTGCCGTCCGAGCCGTCACTGCCCACCAGTGTTTGTGCATCCCTTAGCGCCAATTTGCAGCAGACCAACGGGCTCCTGCCCGATGCGGTGGATGCCGATCCCGCTAATTCCCAGCCGGATACGGCGCGCATTCAGGCCGCTATTAATGGTTGCCCCAGTGGTCAAGCGGTAAAGCTGGTGAGCAATGGTGCCAACAATGCCTTTCTCGCCGGTCGTTTAACCATCGCCTCGGGCGTTACTTTGTGGGTTGATGGGGGCGTAACCCTGTTTGCCTCGCGCAGCCCGGCGGATTATGACAATGGCTCAGGTAACTGCGGCGATGCGCTCAGCAGCGGCAGCAGTGCCTGTAACACCTGGATAACCGCCAGCAACACCACTAACAGCGGCATAGTGGGCGAGGGCATACTCGATGGACGCGGCGGCTCGGTACTTACCTCGGGCCACCACGCCAATAAAGTTACCTGGTGGGATTTGTCGATTCAAAGTAAATCCTCACCCGCGCTGTCGCAAAACAACCCGCGCATGATCCAGGTGAGTGGCGGTAGTAATTTTACCTTTTACAAAATTACCATCCAGAACGCCCCCAAATTTCATGTGGGGACCTCTAACGTGGATGGTATAACCGCCTGGGGAATTAAAATCCTGACACCGACCCTGGCCTATTCCGTGGCAGAATACAATTGCGCCTCAGGTACGACCCCCGCACCCAATCAGGCACTCGAAACTATCAGCAGTTGCTTTACTCCGGAGCTGACCAAAAACACTGATGGCTTTGATCCTGGAACCTCTAAAAATGTTACCGTCGCCTATTCGTTTATCAGTGTTGGCGATGACAATATCGCGGTTAAATCCGGCAACTCGCCAGCTTCACAAAATCACCTCTACGCCCACAACCGTTTCTTTTACGGTCACGGCATGTCCATTGGCAGTGAAACTGATGCGGGTGTGGACGGCGTAAAAGTTTGGGACTTGGTGGTGGACGGCCAGGACTCCGGCGGTGGTGTTGGTCTGCGCATTAAAACTGACGCCTCGCGCGGCGGCGAAGTGATGAATGTAAGTTACGATAAAATTTGCATGCGCCGGGTAAAAGAGCCGATGATTTTCAGCCCCTATTATTCGTCAACCAGTTCTACCGCACATCTGCCCAATATTCACGATATTACCGTAAGCGATTTTCACTACGTCAATTATTCTGGTGCCAGCTATAACAAGGGTACTTTGACTTTTAGTGGTTTTTCGCTAACCAGCCCGGCAACGCTTAACCCTTTGACTATCGCCTTGAATAATGTGGTTTACGATACCGCGCCAAGTGTGCGCTCATCGCCCTACCACGATGTGCAGTTTACCCTGGGGCCAGGCACTAACCTGTCTATTCCGTCGGGCACTAACATCAGCTCCAGTACAACCAGTGGCACAGCGCCGGGAAGTTACGATTGTGGCACTATGTTTGTTGATAGTTTTCCCGCTGCGGACTCTCCCATTTAATTCTGGCCGAAATTAATTTCGACAGACAAGCACTCAGCCAAAGGCAAAACGCCCAGCTTTTTTAGCTGGGCGTTTTGCCTTTAAAAGCAGACTCATAAAAGGCCAAAGGCCGGTGAACAGCTGATTGGATTAGCGCCGCTGGAAGCAAATGGCCTTAGCCTGAATTGCTGTCTCTTTTGATGGCTGAGGCAGGTGTAATTTTCGGCGCAGGGGAAATTGCTCTGCAGGCACGTCAGTTTGGTTGCATCTTCAGCAATCAGAATCTGGGCCAGGTGTTAGCGCCGGTTTTTAATCAGATCGCGGATAAAAAAGCGCGCTGGATTTAATGCATTAGCCAACTCGCGGCTGAGTGGCAAAACCTCACCGTTAATTTGCGCCGCGAGCAGTTCGGCACACAGCGGGGTATAGGCCAGGCCGCGCGAACCCTGACCGATGTTAATGTATAAATTGGGCCAGTAACTGCCCGCATGATTAATTGCCGCGCGCGCATTTTTTCGCAGCGCGGCAAAGTCCT
>CBINKF010000624.1:0-2339 GCA_966251115.1 uncultured Cellvibrio sp. | reverse complement strand
GTAAACTGCTTGTTGCTCGTCAAATTCCTCGCGCATCACTCCACCGGCATTGGGCGTCGCCAAGGCAAAGTAAGGGCGTTCAAAATCCACCAAGCGGCGGCTGCCGTCGCTGTTGTTTTCATAGACTAACTGCAGCTTGGTTTGATGCCAGCCAGTGTTGGGGTCGCGGTATTCAAAGCTGTCGCCCGAGCGCTGGTTGTCGCTGTTGTGGGTGACATTCAGGGTTTTACCGTAGCCGAGAAAGTTGGAGTCGCTCAAGCCCAGGCTGTAATTGGATTTGCCCCCGGCGTGGGAAAAGTTGACGTTGGGTAAGAGTGTCCACACCTGGTACGCATCCACACTCACCTTGGTTTTGTCGCCATCGGTTTCGCTGCGAACCGAGGCTTTGCTCAGGTAGCGGCGGGTGCGCAGTATGCGCTCGCTCTCGGCCAGTTTGTGCTCGTCGGCCGGGTCGCCTGGTTTTACCAGCAGGTCGCGACTGATGACACTTTTGTGGGTGCCCAGGTGCAAGCGGTTGACCAGGCGAAACAGGGCGTTGTTTTCTTCCGGTTTACTCTCGTCAAAGATGGGATGAATGGTGATTTCAATTTCGCTGATGCTGGGGATGGTCCCGGGTTTGGCGGTTTGAGGGTGCTGCGCCAGGCAGGCGGGGTCATCCGCCGGGCAGGGAGTTAGCAGAGGCTGGCCATCCCCGAGGCATAAATGGCTGAAAAAACCTAGCACCAGCAGTAACGGGCCTGTGAGTAGTAACAGGCCAGTGAGTTGGTTTGTGTGTGCAAAAAAATGCTTGTCACCCATAAAACGTCTTTATCGAGTTATCCCTGGATTCAACCTTAGCATTTGTGCCATCAACCAGCGCAAATGCCGGGCCCTGCGAAAGCTGGTGGGCGCCGTGGCAGAGCGCGAAGGGGCTGGCTCTGCGTCCGGGCGTTTGGCGCTATACCGCTACTACTTTTTAGCGTCCAAAAAGGGCAGGGTGGTGTTGGGCAGCATAGTATTAGGCAACTTGCCATCCCATTTCTCGGCTTTGGTCAGTTCAATTAAATCCTGGTTTTTGGCCAGGGCCTCGGCTCGGCTTTTAATGGCTGAGGCTTCGGCTTCGCCTTTAATGCGGATGGCTTCCGCTTCGGCTTTGGCGCGCGCCAGTTGTGAATCTGCCTCAGCCTGGGCTTTGGTTACCGCGATCTGGGCCGTGACTCGCTCTTTTTCCAGGTTTTGCATTTGGGTTTGCACTTCCACTTCGGCGCGCATGCGGTCCTCGACCGATTTCTCGTAGGCGTCGGAGAAGTCGATGTTCTCCACTTGCACCGAACTGATTTCTATAGGCCCGTTGATTGTCGCTTTAATAGCGTCGGTAACATCCAGCACAAACTTCACCCGCTCCTGCACCGCTGATATGGCGGTGTATTTGCCGAAGATATTCTCCACTTGGGTGGGCACCTGGCGATCTACCAGGCGGGTTACCATGGCGTCGACACTTTTAAAGTTGGCGTAGAGGTCTTCGACTTTATCGGGCGGTACTGAATAGGTGACGGATACCCGAATGGTCGCCGGTTGTTGATCGTGGCTGTAGGCCTGCAGGCGGTCGTAGCTGACGGTGTGGGTTTGGGTGGAGATTTTGACGATACTATCGAAAAACGGCAGTTTAAAGCCAAGGCCGGGTTCGGCGGTGCCAATGATCTTACCGTTGCGCAGGTGCACGCCGCGCTCGCCCTGATCCACGGTAAACCAGCTGCCGGTTAGTGCCGCCAGTAGCAGGAAAATGATCACCAGCGGAATCAGCTTAAGCATGCTGGCCGATGAGGGTGGATTAAATTGCGTTGCCATGGTTGGTCATCCTTTGAAGTGGTGTTTTAGGTTATCGATTGTCTTGCTGTTGCTACGCCGCCGGCTGTTTTTTCGCTAAATAATTATCCAATTCAGCGAGCCGCTCGGGGGTGCCCACATCGCTCCAGTGGCCCGCGTGAATCATAGCGGTAAGTTGGTGGCGGTCAATCGCGTAGCGCAGGGCTTCAGCCAGCGGAAATTTAACCCGCGTTTGTGGATATTGCGTGATTATCTCGGGTTTAAGCAAGGAGATGCCGGAAAAGGTATAGCGCTGTGCCGGGCTGGTATTTGCATCGGGTGTGATCAGGCCGGATTCGCTCAGGGTAAAATCGCCCCTGAGATGGAACTCCGGGTTGGCCACCAGCAACAGGCGCCCCAGGTGACTCGAGGCCAGGGGGGGCAAAACAAACTGTGGCAAATCCAGATCGCACCAGACGTCGCCGTTGAGCAGCAGGAATGTCTCTGCGCCCAATAGCGGCAGAGCCTTTAAGAGTGCACCGCCGGTTTCCAGG
>CBINKF010000623.1:0-2341 GCA_966251115.1 uncultured Cellvibrio sp. | reverse complement strand
AAGGCCCACGCGCAGGCCTTGGCGATATAAGCCCAAACCCCAATTTGCCCCAATCCCCTATTTGCACCTATAGCCTATTTGCATCTATAGATAGAAAAGCCCCGCCATCTTGAAAGCTAGCGGGGCTTTTTTGTGCAGTTTGTTTCTGGCGGCTTTTATCTATTAACCGCAGGAAACCCGGAGTATTTATCAGGCAAAAGCACCCGCGCTGGCTTTGGCGGGGATCAGACTGGGAACACAACCAGTACGCGCCTGGTACTCGCTCTCCACCGCCGCCATCATTTGCGGAATCTGGCAGGCGGGGGCAATAGAAACCACACAGCCACCAAAACCGCCACCGGTCATACGCGCTCCGCCCTTGCCCGCCGCCGCCCGGGTGAGAATCTCCACCAGGGTATCTATGGCCGGTGTGGTGATTTGAAAATCGTCGCGCATGGAGGCGTGGGATTCTGCCATGGCCTTTATCAACACGGGCATATCGCCGCGCGCCAAAGCGTCAGCTGCCACCAGTGTCCGCTGATTTTCTGTAAGCACATGACGCGCCCTGCGGAAGCTCAGCGCGTCCAGCTTGCCCTCCGCCGCCAGCAGCTCATTTAAAGTGACATCGCGCAAGCTGGTTTTACCAAAATAGGCGGCAGCCGCTTCACACTGCTGGCGGCGCTGGTTGTACTCGCTGTCCACCAGGCCGCGCTTTACCCCGCTGTGAACTATTAATATTTCCCAGTCCTCGGGTACCGGTACCGCGCGGGTGCTCAGGTCGCGACAATCGATAAGCAACGCGCTGCTATCCTGGCCGCGGGCAGATATAAGCTGGTCCATAATGCCGCAATTACAGCCAACAAAATTGTTCTCTGCCGCCTGCCCCATAAGCGCTGCCTGGGTCGGTTCGACAGTTTCACCGCTGAGCGCCGTCAAGGCCCGCACCAGCGCCATCTCCAGTGAGGCGGAGCTGCTTAGCCCCGCTCCCGCAGGTACATTCCCGGCGATATAAAGCTTGCCGCCACCGAGCTTAAAGCCCTTGGCCAACATCTCCTGAATAACACCGCGCACATAATTGGGCCAGGACACAGCCGGGTCGTGCACCAGCGGCTGATCCAGATCGATTGTCACTCGCTCCTGATTAAAATTGTGCGCCACTAACTCCAGCCGGCGCGAATCATCGGGCGCCAGAGCAATATAGGTGTAGTAATTTATCGCCGCCGGCAACACAAAACCGCCGTTATAGTCAGTGTGCTCGCCTATCAGGTTGACCCGTCCAGGGGCCTTTACCTGCGCTGTAGCGGTTAGGCCAAAAGCCGAGGCAAACCAGTCGCCCAATTGTTGTTCTGTTATTTGTGTCACTGGTTTACCTCAAACGAAAATGCACATTGGATTGCTCGCGCAAGCGTGCTGCAGCCTGCTCGGGGGAAAGGTCGCGCTGGGGCTCGCCCAGCATTTCGTAGCCCACCATAAATTTGCGCACACTGGCGCTGCGCAATAGCGGCGGGTAGAAATGGGCGTGCAGCTGCCAGTGGCTGGCGTCCTCGGCGCTAAAAGGCGCTCCGTGCCAACCCATGGAGTATGGGAAAGAGCACTCGAACAAATTGTCGTAACGGGCAGTCAGGTCGCGCAGTATATTGCCCAGGCTCAGTTGTTCCACCTCGCTCAACTCGGTGATGCGCGCGCGCGCCTGTTTGGGCAACAACAAGGTTTCAAAGGGCCAGGCGGCCCAAAATGGCACAACTACCAGCCAATGATCATTTTCACAAACCAGACGCTCAGCTGCCGCCAACTCTTTATGGGCGTAATCCAGCAGCAGTGAACTGCCCTGCGCCAGCAAATAGTTGCGCTGCTGTTCATCCTCTTTGGCGACCAGAGTCGGCAGGTGTTGCTGGGCCCAAATCTGCCCGTGGGGATGGGGATTGGAACAACCCATCACTGCACCTTTATTTTCAAAAATCTGCACCGACGGATAGCTTTTGCCCAGCTCTGCCGCCTCGCGTATCCAGGTTTTAACAACCGCCAGTATCTCCTCGTCATCCAGCAGCGGCAGGGTTTTGGCGTGGTCGGCGGAAAAGCAGATTACCCGACTGGTGCCAGCTTCCGCCTGGATTTGAAACAGCGGATCGCTCGCCTGGGGCGCTGCAGGCACCTGCGGCATAAGTGCGGCGAAGTCGTTGGTAAATACAAAGGTGGTGCGATAATCAGGGTTGTGCTCACCGCCAACCCTGGCATTACCGGGGCAGAGATAGCAGCCGGGATCATGGCTTTGACTCTGGGGCCAGGGGTTAGCCTCCTGCTGCCCCTGCCAGGGGCGCTTGGTTCTATGGGGGGAGACCAGCAACCATTCACCCGTCAGAGG
>CBINKF010000622.1:0-2342 GCA_966251115.1 uncultured Cellvibrio sp. | reverse complement strand
AATCCAGGGTGGCGGCCTGAGCCGCCGCCAGTGCCTCAGCCAGGGTAACTATACCTACCTGCTCACCTTCAGCGCTGATTAAACGAACTTGTTTGGCTTCGATTTGATCGTTGATCCGGGCTTTTTTAGAGTTGCCTTTAGCCGCGGGTGCGTTATCTCGTTTGATAGTAATGTCTCCAGTAAATTAATCGGGACCCAAGGGGTCATCGGGCTTTATTCAGCAGAAAAAACTCTGCCTCGACGCGCGATATCGGCGGTCAAGTGCTCGATGAAAGCTTCCAGGGTCATCACACCAAGGTCGTTGCCATCGCGGGTACGAACCGCAAGTTGTTGATTTTCAACCTCTTTATCGCCAACGACCAGCAGGTAAGGAACCCGCTGTATAGTGTGCTCGCGGATTTTAAAGCCGATCTTCTCATTTCTCAAGTCCGCAATGACACGGAAGCCCTTATCGCGCAAGGATTTTTCGACCTGTTTAACGTAATCGGCCTGGTTATCGGTGATATTCATCAGCGCAACCTGGACTGGCGCCAGCCAGGTTGGGAAGGAGCCCTCGTAGTGCTCGATCAGTATCCCCAGGAAGCGCTCGAAGGAACCGAGGATGGCGCGATGCAGCATAACCGGACGCTTGCGCTGGTTATCTTCTGCCACATATTCAGCATCCAGACGTTCGGGCAGCACGTAATCCAGCTGGATAGTGCCGCACTGCCAGGAGCGCCCCAGGGCGTCCTTGATTTGATATTCGATCTTGGGACCGTAGAAAGCGCCCTCGCCTGGCAGCTCTTCCCATTCCAGACCTGCGGCGCGCAGGGCTTCACGCAGGCCCTCCTCCGCTTTGTTCCAGGTTTCCAGGGTACCAGCGTACTTTTCGGGGCGCAGCGACAGCTTTACCGCTATATCAGTGAAACCGAAATCGTCATAGACCGACTTGAGCATCTGATTAAAGGAAGACACTTCATTAACCACCTGCTCTTCTGTACAGAAGATATGGGCATCATCCTGCACAAAGCCGCGCACACGCATAATGCCGTGCAGCGCACCCGACGCCTCGTTGCGGTGACAG
The DNA here is from genome assembly GCA_966251115.1 of uncultured Cellvibrio sp. GTDB lineage: Bacteria > Pseudomonadota > Gammaproteobacteria > Pseudomonadales > Cellvibrionaceae > Cellvibrio. The sequence continues at coordinate 1,279 of CBINKF010000622.1, read as the reverse complement.
GAGCCGAACTCCGCCAGGCGCAGCGGCAGATCTTTGTGCGAGCGCAGGCCGTGGTTGAAAATCTGAATGTGGCCGGGACAGTTCATCGGCTTAACCGCAAAGTCGCGCTTTTCCGACTCGGTAGTAAACATGTGCTCGCGATAGTTTTCCCAGTGACCGGATTTCTCCCAAAGGGTGCGATCCATAATCAGCGGGGTTTTCACCTCGTCATAGCCCCAGTCATTCTGCTTGGCGCGCATGTACTGCTCGATCTGCTGCCACAGGGTCCAGCCTTTGGGGTGCCAAAACACCATGCCCGGTGCTTCCTCCTGCAGGTGGAACAGGTCGAATTTTTTCGCCAGTTTGCGGTGATCGCGCTTGGCCGCCTCTTCGAGCAGGTTCAAATAGGCTTTTAATTGCTTGGCATCAGGGAAGGCAGTGCCGTAGATGCGCTGCAACATCTTGTTGTTGGAATCGCCGCGCCAGTAGGCACCTGAGACGCGCATCAATTTAAAGTTGAGACAAAAACGCATATTGGGCACATGGGGGCCGCGACACATGTCGATGTATTCTTCGTGATGATACAAACCCGGTGTTGCGTCTTTGGGTACATCGCGATCCAGGATCTCAAGCTTGTAAGATTCGCCGCGCGCACTAAAAGCGTCATAGGCCTCCTGCCAGGAAACCTTCTTTTTCACCACATCGTATTCAGTTTTGGCCAGCTCCAGCATGCGCGCTTCTAGCGCCGCTATGTCTTCGTCAGTGAGCTTGTGCTCCAGGTCTACGTCGTAATAAAAGCCGTTGTCGATGGTGGGGCCAATGGCCATTTTCACATCGGGGAACAACTGCTTGATGGCGTGACCGAGCAAGTGAGCGCAGGAGTGGCGGATGATTTCCAAGCCGTCTTCGTCTTTGGGGGTAAAGATCACCAGATTGGCATCTTCAGTGATCAGGTCGTGCGCATCTACGCGCTGACCATTAACGCGGCCGCCCAGCGTTGCCTTGGCCAAACCTGGGCCAATAGAGGCAGCAACCTCATAGACAGACACGGGATTATCAAACGAGCGCTGTGAACCGTCGGGAAGAGTAATAACAGGCATTTTCGATCCTTTTCAGTGGTGACCCCTACCAAAGGTCACATGATAGTGATTATCGGCAGTGCGTAACTGCCGGCGAACCGCCCAACTAGCGTAAAAGCGGGAGGCGGAGTATATGCGAGCAGGCCTGCAACCGCCAGCCTATAGCCGCCACTCACCTGCTCAAGCAGCTAACCTATAGCGGGAGGTCCCCCGGCTTTGCC
>CBINKF010000621.1:0-2343 GCA_966251115.1 uncultured Cellvibrio sp. | reverse complement strand
TCCAGCGGCGTATTGGGCAGTATTGGCGGTGCGGCCCTGGCGGCAAGCGATAAAAATGCCAGCTCCGACGATAAGGATACGGCCTTGGTGAATCTCGCCTCGGGGCTGGCGGGTGTCGATGGCCAAGTATTTGGCTTTGGCCGTTTGGGCACTACCAGCGACTTTCTCGCCGTGCTGAAGATGCTGCAAACCAGCAGCAAGACCAACATACTTTCTACTCCCAATATTCTGATGACCGACAACACTGAGGCCACGATTTCAGTGGGGCAGCAAATCCCGGTCAAGACTGGCTCCTATGCCGCCACTGGCACGGGCAATACATCCGGCAGCATCGGCAGCCCATTCACCACTTACAACCGCGAAGATGTAGGTATCAAGTTGGAAGTGACGCCCCACATTAACGAGGGCGATACAGTAGTGCTCGATATCAAGCAGGAGGTGTCCAGTGTAGAAACGGAATCTGCCGATGGCTTTATCACCAACAAGCGCGAAATCAACACCCAGATTTTGAGTGCCGATGGCGAGACTGTGGTGCTCGGTGGTTTGATCGAAGACAAGGTGGAGTCGGGCGAGCGCCGCGTTCCGGTTTTGGGCAGTATCCCGGTGCTGGGTAATTTGTTTCGCACCCAATCGTCCAGCAAAGGTAAAACCAATCTGCTGGTTTTTATTCGCGCAACTGTTGTGCGCGACGACAAAGTATTAACCGGTGCAACGGCCGAAAAATACCGCCTGATTCGCCAGGAGCAGGATGAATATCGCCGCAACCATGGGTTACTGGTGAGCAAAAAGGATGTACCGCAGTTGCCCGACTGGGAAAGCTTGCCGCACAAGCCGGAGCCGGATGCCCAGGCGACGGACAAGTCCAAGGAGTAAGCCGTGAGCGAGCAGTCTCTCAGTGAGCATAGCTTGGATGTGTCTTCGGCGGAATTTGCTTCGGCCCAGCCGCTGGATATAGACGCTACCCCGTCTGGCGCGGAAGCTCAGCAGTTGTTCGAGCGCCTGCCCTTTAGTTTTGCCACTAACCATGGTGTGATGCTTGAGGATGCGGGCGCCGGGCAAAAGCCGCGGGTGCTGTTTCGCCCTGGCTTAACCCTGGATGTGTTTTTGGAGTTGCAGCGCATTCTCGGCGCTGAATTTGAGCTGGAAGAGCTGCCGGCCGAGGATTTTCAAAAGCGTCTGACGCGCGAGTACCAGAGTGGCGACGGCGCCGCCCAGCGCGCGGCCGAGGATCTGGGCAACGAATATGATCTCTCGTCCATGGCCGATGACCTGGCCGATCGCACCGACTTATTGGCGGGCGACGACGACGCCCCCATTATCCGCCTGATCAATGCCATTCTCTCCCAGGCCGTGCGCGAAGGCGCTTCGGATATCCACCTGGAGCCTTTTGAAGACCGTGTGTCAGTGCGTTTTCGTATCGACGGCGTGCTCACCGAGGTGCTGTCACCCAAGCCAGAGCTGGCGCCAGTGCTGGTGTCGCGCCTAAAAGTGATGGCGCGCCTGGATATCGCCGAAAAGCGCCTGCCGCAAGACGGCCGTATCACCGTGCGTCTGGCCGGCCATGCGGTGGATATTCGGGTATCCACTATTCCCTCCGCCTTTGGCGAGCGCATTGTATTGCGTCTGCTCGACCAGGCCGCGGGCCAGCTCAAGCTGGAGCAGTTGAGCATGCCGCGCCATGTGATGGAGCGCTTTGGCAAGAACCTGCTCAAACCCCACGGTATTATTCTGGTTACAGGTCCCACCGGCTCGGGTAAAACCACTACCCTTTACGCCGGACTCAGTCATATCAATACCCGCAGCCGCAATATTCTCACCATCGAAGACCCGGTCGAATATCTGTTGCCTGGTATTGGCCAAACCCAGGTCAACCCCAAGGTGGAAATGACCTTTGCTCGCGGCCTGCGCGCCATTCTGCGTCAGGACCCGGACGTGGTGATGGTGGGTGAGATCCGCGACGGCGAAACCGCTGAAATTGCGATCCAGGCCTCGCTCACCGGTCACCTGGTGCTGTCTACCCTGCACACCAACACCGCCATAGGCGCGGTGCTGCGCTTGAAGGACATGGGTGTCGAGCCCTTCCTCCTGGCATCGAGCCTGGAAGTGGTAATGGCCCAGCGTCTGGTGCGCCTGCTGTGCAGCCATTGTAAAGAGCAATACCTGCCCAGTGAGGCCGAGCGCGACATGCTCAAGCTGCCGCCAGACACTATGATTTACCGCCCCGCTCCGTCCGGTTGCAAGCACTGCAACCACCAGGGCTACCGCGGTCGTAAGGGTATTTACGAGTTGATCGAAATCAACGAGCGCCTGCGCCATTTGATTCACGAGCAGGCGGGCGAGCAG
>CBINKF010000620.1:0-2347 GCA_966251115.1 uncultured Cellvibrio sp. | reverse complement strand
CGGTCATCACAGCTTTCCCCGAGGCAGTCGCCTGCTCCAGGGCTTGGCGCCGAATTGGGTCGGCGGCAACATTCAGCCCCATAGCTCCGCGATTCAGCTCCCAGGGTTCAATGTAGTCAACAACCACGTAGTATTCCTGGGGCGGTGCAACCTCCAGATGGCCGCTGGCACCAGCCTGGCGAATAGCAAACTCATCATAGCCCTGTGCATGCAGACGCTGTTCAAAATTCTCGCGCTCATCGGCACCAACACGCGGATTCCAGGAAATTGCTGAAATGCCCAATTTTTGAATATTTATGTTGTTTACATAGCGCTCAAAGTCAGCCCTATCAATTTCGGACGATGACATAAACAGCGCGCGCAATCCCTGTAATGCCTCGCGACTATTTTCGAGGGTGTTCTTTAAATTGGCTGTCATCAACCGCGCCTGCTGGTGAAAGGCATTGACCAGGGTGTTCTGATCCTGTTCAGCAGAGCGAAAAAATACCAACACGACCAGCATAGAGGACAGGAGTACCGGTAAACCAACCGAGTTGATGCGGCTTGCCCACACCGAGCGGGGCCGGGCAAAAAATACAAACATCAGGGGAGTGGCCAGCAGGATGCCTATACAATCCCCCACCCACCAGGTCCAGGCGCTGTAGGCGATGTAATCTGCGGCAATTATGCCGTTGCTATAAAGCGCCAGTGGCCCGAGGCTGGCGCTGACCAGCGTTGCCACTGGCCCGGTCAAAAATAAAAACCAGAAAATATCGCGCTCATCGGCCAAGGCCGTGGGACAGGTGATAACGCGTTTAACCAGATAGGCCCCCAGCGCCGCCGCCAGGGTACTGCCCAGGGCTATCTCACAGGCGACAGACAAGGCCGTAACGGAAAACCCCTGGGCCGTCGCCATGAGCAGATTGAGTAAGCTGGAGCCCAGAAAAACCCCCACCAGCATCCAGCGCCCCCAGATAATGGTGGCGCCCATGGCAATACCCATAGGGAGGAATATCGCAGTGGTAAAACCGGGGGGAATAGCAAGTAACAGCGACAACCGGCCAGACACCACGTAGGCGAATATCAACAGCAGGATGCGTGTGATTAGGGGCCAGCTCATAGAGGAAGGTGATGCCTGTCGGGGTGAATGGGTGGAACTGAAGCTCCCTTAAGGCTAGCCAATTCCCTGGCATTTTTCCTTATTTATCACTTAATTATCAGCACTTGAATTGTCATCACAACTCCACCTCTGCCATAAAATCCAGCGCCGCCTGCTGGCGAATAGTGCGTCGATGATTGGCCATCAGCTTGCTAATCTTTTCCTGGTCGCACACCTGGCGATCCAGAAGCACCCGGGTTTTAAGTTCGCCCGTTGCAGCAGAAGTGGGGCACTTGCTGAATACAAACTGGTTGGAAATCAAGTCCATAAACGGGCCGGACTTACTGCTCGGCATAATAAACAGCAGCTGCAAGCCCAAACTTTCGGTCAGGTAGTTGATCACCTCGCGCGAGCGGTGCTCATCCATTTTGGAGAAGGCCTCATCCACCAGCACCATACGCAAATGGCTGTTGCCTTCATTAAAGCGAAACGCCGAGGTAATGGCAGCGCTGCGAATAATATAAGCCGGCGTTTCCAGTTGCCCGCCAGAGCCGGTACCGTATTGGCTGAGGGCAATAGGCGCCTTGCCCTCCGGCTCCTTGTAAATTTCGTAGCAGCGGTAGTTGCGGTAATCGGCAATGCGGGTAAGCTCGCGCAGGGCTTTTTGCTCATCTTCATCCAACAGCATAGCCATTAAGCGCTCGCGCACTTTGTTTTGCTTGTCGTCCAGTTTGATGGCAAACAGATTTTCCCCCTGCTCAAGGCTGGGGCTGTCAATCACCGCTTTAAAGAACTGCCAATACTCTTTGTACTCTGGCACCCACGCCCAATCGAAGCGGAAACGCTCGCGGTCGGCGCCAAAGCGGTGATGTTCCAGCTCCTTGTTAAGCTCCTCAAGAATTTTTTTGCCATCGTTAATGGCCTGGTAGATCGAGTGGCACAGGTTGGTGACAAAGGCGTTGTTAAAGCTTTGTTTAAGCGATTCAATTTCCTGGTGGCGCTGCGCAAGAATATGGTTTTTATCGCGATTGTAAAGTGCGTCAAACTGACGGCGCATATCGCACACAGCGCGAAAATTTTTGCTCCCCAAATCATCCTGATAATCCACATCAAACATAATAGAGTCGGCGGATGCACAGAACTGGTTATGTACTAGAATCGCCTGCTGCAATTTGTGAAGGACAGTTTTCAGCTCGGCATTTAAACCGGCAAGCTGAGCTTCAAAATACTGCGCCGAATGTTGTTTAACCTCCTGATCAGCGACTTCGA
>CBINKF010000619.1:0-2348 GCA_966251115.1 uncultured Cellvibrio sp. | reverse complement strand
GATTGCAAACACCGGGTCGCAGGCCTTGGATTGGGTATCATCGATATTCCACAGTTTGGCAGCGTCGGCCAACTCGCTCTTATCGACGGTTTCAAGGCGCGCAAGCAATTGCAGGCATGCCAACTCGGGGTCACCTAAACCCGAATCGTAAAACCGCCGGTAATCTGCCCATTTTTCGCGCTGGGCAAGCGTGCGCAGCCAGCGGTGCGTCATGCGTTCTGCGAGAAATGAATCCGGGTATTTTTTAAAGAAGGTTTCGACATCGGCGTAGGGCAGGTCGATAAGTCGCGGCACCAGATCCTGATACTCAAGATAAGTCACTAGCGGATAGTCGCCAAGCGCCGCTGTCAGGCGATGAAACTCTGCCATCTGCTTCGCATCAAAAGCTTTTTGCGCCGCCTGGTATTTTTTGCGTTGCAGCACAAAGGGGTCAGCTTTGGCGGGGATTTTGGTGGCTGTTTTGCTAGCTGTTTTAGTAGCTACCGATGCCTGGGGATTGGCAGACTCAGCTGTAAAAGCGGGGGAGCTGCCAAGCAATACACTGGCGCTCAAACCGAGTGGCCAAAGTATTTTGCGAAACTTCATGAAAACCTCAAACTCACCTGAATGCAGCTTCAGGTTGGTTAAGTATTGCTTGTGGGATATTATTCGACGCCATTTTTAGGGCAGGCATACTAAGCCCGGATTCATCTAATGAGAATATCAGTCGCCAAGGTCTTTCGCCAGTTCCATTTTTGCTCAAAAACTACCTGAATTATTCCATCTATGTCACTGATTAAAATTGAAAAAGCTCAGCTGAGTTACGGCCTGCAAGTCATCCTCGACCAGGTTGAGCTGGTTATCGAAAAGGGCCAGCGCTTGTGTCTTATAGGGCGCAACGGTACGGGTAAGTCCAGTTTGCTTAAAGTTATTGCCGGCGAGGTGGATTTGGACAAGGGCGAGGTTATTCGCCAGGGTGGCGTGAAAATTTCGCGTTTGGAGCAAGACCTGCCCGAAGCCGACGACCGTCTGGTATTTGATGCGGTGGCCGCTGGTCTGCAAGGCCTGGGCGAACTACTGGCCGAATACCGATGTTTGGCCCACAGCCCAAGTCTTGATCAGGCTGGCCTGGAGCGACTGACGCGCTTGCAGCAGGATATTGAAAGCCGCGACGGTTGGCGCCTGCAGCAAAAGGTAGAGGAGGTGCTCTCCCGCCTGGAACTGCCCGCTGAGCGCTTTATGCGGGAGCTTTCAGGGGGCTGGCGCCGGCGCGTCGCGCTGGCCAAAGCCCTGGTACAGGAGCCGGATGTACTGCTGTTGGATGAGCCAACCAACCACCTGGATATTGCCGCCATTGAGTGGCTGGAAAAACAATTGTTGGGCTTTAATGGCGCGCTGGTGTTTATCACCCACGATCGCTCTCTGCTCCAGGCTCTGGCCACCCATATCGCCGAACTTGACCGCGGCAAATTGCGCTATTGGACCGGCGACTATCTCAGCTTTCTCACCTATCGCGAGCAGGCCCTGGCGGAAGAGGCCAGACACAATGAGCTGTTTGATAAAAAACTGGCGCAGGAAGAAGTCTGGATTCGCCAGGGAATTAAAGCTCGCCGCACGCGTAACGAGGGTAGGGTAAGGGCGTTAAAGGCCCTCCGTGTTGAGCGCTCACAGCGGCGCGAACAAATAGGCAAAGCGCAGTTTGCCCTGGCGGCTGGCGAGCAGTCGGGCAAACTGGTTGCCGAGTTGAATCAGGTCAGCTATCGCTGGGGCGAAAAGACCATAGTGAGTGATTTCTCCACCCTGGTGGTACGCGGCGACCGCATAGGGCTGGTAGGTGCCAATGGCGCCGGAAAAAGCACCCTGCTCAAATTGATTTTGGGTGAACTGGAGCCCCAGGCGGGCAGTATAAGGCGTGGAACCAACTTGCAGATCGCCTATTTCGACCAGCTGCGCGATCAGTTGGACCTGGATAAAAATGCAGTGGACAACATCGCCGAAGGGCGCGAGTTTATCGATGTTGACGGCAAGTCCAAGCACATATTCTCCTATTTGAGCGATTTTCTCTTTAGCGGCGAGCGTGCGCGCACACCCTTGCGGGCACTCTCGGGCGGTGAGCGAAATCGCGTGCTCTTGGCCAAGTTATTTAGCAAGTCTGCCAACCTGCTGGTACTCGACGAACCTACCAACGATCTCGACGTGGAAACTCTGGAGTTGCTCGAGGAAATTCTCACAGAGTATTCCGGTACAGTGCTGCTGGTGAGCCACGACCGCGCATTTCTCAATAATCTGGTGAGCAGCGTTATCGCCTTTGAGGGCGATGGTCAGGTGCGGGAATATGTGGGTGGCTACGACGATTGGTTGCGCCAGGG
>CBINKF010000618.1:0-2356 GCA_966251115.1 uncultured Cellvibrio sp. | reverse complement strand
AGTGGGTCGCCATTGCTCAAAGTTGCGCTATAGCTAAGCGGATCGCCATCTGGATCACTAAAGCTATTTGCAGCAAAGGTGTAGCTGAATGCATCGCCTTCGTTAGTCGATTGATCCACGAGGGCATTGTCGAGCGTAGGCGATGCATTATCACCTGAAATTTGAAAGGCCAGATCACGCGATGAATCGGCAATACCATTGTTATTGATGTAGGTGCCATTGGCATAGACATCTGAGTTGTGTATACCGGCGTAAACATAGGGGTCTGGGTTGGTGCCCGAGGCAGACACTTTAATGTAGTAAGTCTGCCCATAATTGAGTGAAACACCACTTAAACCAAAATTATACCAGGTGAGTGTGGAGGTCAGCGTATCACTCGACATGCTGGCACTGCCAATGAGCGTGCCGTTAAATGCATCATAGATGCCGGCAGTAATAGTTTCACTGGTAGTGTCAGGCGCGCTTGGGTTAACACGCAGTTGTATGGAGATATAATCGGCAGAATAAGTCCCTGAACCATCGTTATCCACAAAACTCTGCCAGGAATCCTGGGTCTGATAAACCCCTGTATATTCGGTGCTGGAGCCGGAAGACTCGTAGACCAGGTCGCCCGGGTAGGGAGCATCCTGAATTTGAATATCAAAAAAATCCGAAACAGAACCGCCGTGATTATCTGTGGCTATTACCTGAATCGACATGGTTCCCAGTTGATTTAAATGGGGTGTGCCGGAAAAAGTACGGGTAATTTCATTAAATTGCAGCCAATCCAAACTGCCACCACCAGCCAATTGTGCGCGGTAGGTAATAGTGTCGTTGGGATCGGCATCGGTGAACACATTGGAATTAAAAGTAAAACTAAACGCGTTATCCCTCAAAGCAATTTGATCGCCAATAGGATTGGCAACGACCGGTGCCTGGTCGCTGCCATCCTCCTGCGATACTTTGAAGGCGAGATCCCAGCCGTTGGAGTCGGGTGTGCCGTTCAGAATCATCGCGGTATTGTTATTGTATTTGTCGCTGTCGTGATGCCCTATCAGTATCAGGTTATCTGTACCCGTTGTTGATACCTTGATAAAGTATTGCTGACTGTCATTGAGCTGTACGTCGGAAAAATCAAAACTGTACCATTCAAAACCCTTGTCACTGAGTTGATCACTGTTAATGGTATCTGAGCCTAAAACAGTACCATTCCAACCATCGAGCAACTGCACTGTTACCGTTTGCGCGGCTGTGGCGGTGTAGCGAGCCAGCTGCAAACTGATTTCATTGACGGTGTAGGTAGCGCCCGTGCTGTCGTAGACAAAACTCTGCCCAACATCATAGCCAGACATAAATGCCTGTTCACGGTTGCCCACATCAACAAAAATATAATTGACATCGGTGAGCACTGAATGCCACTGCGCCTGGAAAGCCTGACTTACCACCACCTGGGTTTGAATAACGCCAGTGGTGTATTCCAAATCCCAATCGCCACCCAGCTCCTGGTTGCCAGTTGCATCCTTACTGGCAGCCACATCAGCCTGCGTGATGTTGGCAATTTGTTGCACCAGGTTTTGTCCACCAGTGCTGGCTGCCAGGTTACAACCGTAAATAAGAATATCGGCATCATCCGTCAGCTTGCTGCGCCACTGCGAAAAACTCTGCTCGTAATTTTGCAAAATATCCTGCTGCACAACGGCTGTGCCCAGTTGAAATGATCCCTCACTACCGTGAGAAATTAAATGAATCGCTGAAACCTGGTCAACGGAGGCAAGCGCGGCATTTATTTGATCCAGGCCGTTGGTTTCCTGCTGAATCAGAATCACTTGCACGGTATCCGGGTGATTGCGCGTGATATCCGCGACCAGATCCTGATAATTTTCGACACGGTTATCGACAAACACCAATTCAATCGGCTGATTGGTATCTATTGAGGATGCACCAAGCAGCGCGGATGCATCAGGAGCCTCTGTTGCCATGACTTCATGGGCAAGATTGCTCACACCAGTTGCGTCAGTGTCGGCAATGTGTGCATCGGCAGCGAGTAAATCCGGATGCGGATCTGCCAATCCAAAAACCTGGGTGAGATCGGTAGACTCGGCGGCATCCAACAACAGCGCCATGTCAGAATGGGGGTCGTTAAAAAGCGCCACATCAGCTGTTGCAGAAAACAGTAGACGCGGTTCCAAAGGTTCGATTAACGGGCGGCGTGAGCCGGGCTTTCTGGACATGCTATTTCGTAGTTGGACAGCAATTTTTACAATCCTGCCCGAGGGCAAGGGTTAATATCCAACTCCATAGATATTGCACGTGCCGCCCTGGGGGAGACGACTCCCTGAATACCGCGCTATTAAAGGTTAGCGCCGGTATCAAGCAA
>CBINKF010000617.1:0-2363 GCA_966251115.1 uncultured Cellvibrio sp. | reverse complement strand
GCAATTCTTCCGCGCGGTTGCTGGCGCCGCGCGCTTGAAGCTCTTGAATATCCACTGGGTCCAGGAGCGCCTCCTTTGCCAGTAGCATGGCTTTTTCCGCAGTACCGCCAATGCCGATCCCCAACATACCTGGTGGACACCAGCCCGCGCCCATTTTGGGCACCATGTCCAACACCCAATCCACTACCGAATCGGAGGGGTTGAGCATCGCAAATTTGGTCTTTGCCTCTGAGCCGCCACCTTTTGCTGCAACATGTACGTCCACCTTATTGCCAGGCACTATGTTGTAGTGGATTACCGCCGGGGTGTTATCGCCGGTATTTTTGCGAGCGCCATCTGGGTCGGCCAGGATGGAAGCGCGCAGTACATTGTCCGGGTTGTTGTAAGCGCGACGAACACCTTCGTTAATCATATCGGTCAGGCTCATATCACCTTCCCACTGCACATCCATACCCACTGTGACAAACACGGTAACTATGCCGGTGTCCTGGCAAATGGGCCTGTGGCCCATGGCACACATGCGCGAATTAATCAGAATTTGCGCCATGGCATCTTTGGCAGCCTTGTTTTGCTCGCGCTCATAGGCTTTGTGCATAGCCTGGATAAAGTCAACCGGGTGGTAATAGGAAATAAACTGCAGTGCAGCGGCAACGCTGTCGATCAAGTCTTGCTGGCGGATCAGGGTAGGCATAATCACTTCTCTCGTGGCTGGTGCTTTTAAAATCGGGCGGCATTTTACACCCCAATAACTGCGCCGGGGCCAAGCCGCTTATCGATTTTTTTGAGCCCATTAAAAACAATGCCAGCACAGGGCTGGCATGTGGGTTATTGCTTGGGAGCCAGGCCCAATTGCTGTTTGATTTGCAGGATTTCGCGGTTGGTGGTGCGACGATAGTCGTCTATCGCCGAGATAGCATCTTCATTAGCCTTGGTTCTACGGGTCAGGCTATCCAGATCTACCAGTTCCAATTCCAGTTTAGCGAGGGATTCCTTCAGGTTTTGCAGGGCCTGTTGCTGTTGCGCAATGCTAGTACCGGCAGTGTCAATTTTGGCGGCAGAGGCGTCAGCCAGGGACTTGTTGGTTTCAACATCCTGCTTAAGCGCATTCAGGCCGGATTTGGCATCGTTTGCCTCTTTTTTGCCGGCTGCTGCATCGCGCCCCACAGCGGCAATTTTATCCAGTGCCGAGGCGATGGCTTTGCGATTTGCTTCGACATTGGCAACTGAAGTGCGCAATTCCGAATCCAGTTTCTTTAAATTAGCCTGTAATGCCACCAGCGAGGCGCTGGACTCGTTAGAGGTAAGGTTTAACTGTTGCTCCAGTGTTTGAATACGGCCATCCGCCAACTTGATTTGCGCCTGGGCTTGAAATAACTGCCAACCCAAAAAACCCGCGCCTGCTGCCGCCAGCAAAGCAACGACCAGCGCTATAGCGGGCAAGCTGCTCGAAGGCGCCTGAACAACCGTCGGAGCGGCTGATGTAGCGGTCGGGTGGCGGCGCGGCGCGGAAGTGTCATCCTTGGATGCGGGCGGCACCTGACTGCGGCGCGGCGCGGCTTCGGTGGGATCATTTAAATTTGAAGTAGAAAACGTGGGCTCTCTGCGTTCCATAGGGACCATGACCAATTGACGAGGATAAGACGAAAAATTGGGATGTATTCTATAGCAGCAGGCCTTTCAAACCTAGAGCCGTTCAAGCAAAGCCAAGGTTGCCTGGCGAATAGACAAAGGATTTACCACCAGATAAGACAACGGGCCTTGCGGCCCGCTGTTTAAACGCTGCTAACACTCCAGCGAGTGGCCACACAACTTACTTGGCGAAGTTAGCGTTTACAAAGTCCCAGTTCACCAGCGACCAGAAGGCGCCAATGTAGTTGGGGCGTGAATTGCGGTAATCGATGTAGTAGGCGTGCTCCCACAGGTCGATAGTCAGAATTGGAGTTACCGAGCTGTCGGTCAGCGGCGTAGCGGCGTTGCTGGTATTGGTGATAGCCACAGAGCCATCAGCCTTTTTAACCAACCAGGTCCAGCTGGAGCCAAAGTTATTGATGGCTGAATTGGTGAAGTCTTCTTTGAATTTCTCGAAAGAGCCAAAAGCCTTGGCGATGGCTTCAGCCACAGCACCTGTTGGCTCGCCGCCGCCGTTGGGGCTCAGGCAGTGCCAATAGAAAGTGTGGTTCCAAATTTGCGCAGCGTTATTAAATACTGGGCCGGTAGAAGATTTAATTACTTCTTCGAGGCTTTTACCTTCAAATTCAGTACCTGGAACCAGAGTGTTCAGCTTGTCCACATAGGCCGTGTGGTGCTTGCCGTGGGGGTCATCCAGAGTTTCTGCAGAAATGTGGGGAGCCAGAGCGTCTTTT
>CBINKF010000616.1:0-2364 GCA_966251115.1 uncultured Cellvibrio sp. | reverse complement strand
CCACCGCAGAGCCCATTACTGACTTAACAGCTTGGCACTCAGCCTTATCGCCCGCTGGCGTGGAAGTACCATGTGCATTGATGTAATTGATCAATTCCAATGGAATATTGGCATCCAGAATCGCATTGCGCATAGACGCGGCTGCACCTGAACCGTCTTCCGGTGGCGAAGTCATATGGTAGGCATCGCCACTCATACCAAAGCCAATAAATTCGGCATAGATCTTGGCGCCGCGCGCCTTAGCGTGTTCGTACTCTTCCAGCACCAGCACTCCCGCACCATCACCCAACACAAAACCATCGCGGTCTTTATCCCAGGGGCGACTGGCCGCCTGTGGATTGTCATTGCGGGTAGACAAGGCGCGCGCAGCGGCAAAACCGCCCAAACCAAGCGGCGTGGTTGCCATTTCGGCACCGCCGGCCACCATCACATCGGCATCGCCATATTGAATCATACGCGCCGCAAAACCGATGCTGTGGGTGCCCGTGGTGCAGGCGGTAGTCATAGCGACATTGGGGCCGCGCAATCCAAACATAATGGAGAGGTTGCCCGAAATCATATTGATAATGGCGCTGGGTACAAAAAATGGCGAAATACGGCGCGGGCCTTTGTGCTCGAGGGTGGTGGCGCCCTCTTCAATGGTGCCAATACCGCCAATACCTGAGCCTATAGACACACCAATACGGCCAGCATTGGCCTCGGTAATATCCAATCCGGAATCGCGGATCGCCTGAATACCAGCAACCATACCGTACTGAATGAAAGGGTCCATTTTGCGAGCTTCTTTACCCGGAAAATAGTCTTCCACATTAAGGTTTTTTACCGAGGCACTGAACTGGGTAGTAAACGCGGATGCATCAAACGAGCTAATAGTAGCTATTCCGCTTTTACCGTTGACTATGCCATGCCATGTATCAGCAACTGTATTGCCGAGGGAACTGATCATACCCAGACCAGTGACAACAACTCTTCTGCGCGACACCTTAAGGTTTCTCCTGAAAGAGATATAAACGAATCACCCATCACTTTAATGGTTAAGTTTAGAAGCTTAAACACAGGGAGTGCGCTTTGGGTGAGCCTTTTAAGTTGGATATTTAAGTTAAATATTCTCAACTCGCAGGCAAAAGAAAAAGCCGTACTATTTTGCAATAATACGGCTCTTTTAAATTACAGAGTCAGCTTGACTGAAACTTACGCCAGGTTGGCATTGATGTAATCGATAGCCAACTGAACAGTGGTGATCTTCTCAGCTTCTTCATCTGGAATTTCAGTTTCGAATTCTTCTTCGAGAGCCATTACCAACTCTACGGTATCCAAAGAATCAGCGCCCAGATCTTCGACGAAAGAAGCTTCATTTTTTACTTCTTCTTCTTTCACACCCAGTTGCTCAGCAACGATCTTTTTTACGCGTTCTTCAATGCTACTCATGATGTTATGTAACTCCTAGTGGTTGTATAAGCGAAAACACCTAATTTGCTTGAGCCGACACCAGCAGCTCAGTGGGGTGTTTCGGTCAAAATCGACCGGCATTTTACATCTATTTTGCTGGACGTGTAATGCTGGAAACTAAAAAAATTACTGTTTTGATAATCTTTGGTAATTAAAAATTATATTTAATATGCCACTAAGACATATACATACCACCATTTACCTGGATTGTCTCGCCCGAAATATAGGCCGCCGCGTCACTCGCCAAAAAGGCAACAACACCGGCAATTTCTTCAGGTGCCCCCAAACGGCCCAGCGGAATACGCGCTAGCAATTGGGCTTTTTGTTCTTCGGGGAGCACCTTGGTCATATCGGTATCGATAAATCCTGGAGCCACAGTATTCACGGTAATATTGCGCGAACCCACCTCAGCCGCCAGGGAGCGCGCAAAGCCGGCAACCCCCGCTTTGGTTGCCGCATAGTTGGATTGACCCGGGTTGCCCATGGAGCCAACCACCGAGCTGATGTTGATGATACGCCCCCAGCGCGCCTTCATCATCCCGCGTAAAACACCTTTGCTCAGGCGGTAAATTGCGCTGAGGTTGGTATTGATCACATCAAACCACTCTTCGTCGCTCATGCGCATCAGCAGATTGTCTTTGGTGATTCCGGCGTTGTTAACCAGAATTGCGGGGGCGCCAAACTCGTCGCCCACTTCTTTGAGCAGGTTGGCAACAGAATCAGCATCAGTCACGTTAAGCACCTTACCGGCACCGCGAATCCCCAGCTCCGCCAGGCGCGCGCCGATTTTCTCGGCACCGGCAGCACTAGTGGCTGTGCCAATAACTATGGCGCCCGCCTTACCCAATTGCTCTGCGATGGCAGCGCCAATTCCGCGACTGGCCCCCGTTACTAAAGCCACTTTACCCTGCAGAC
>CBINKF010000615.1:0-2369 GCA_966251115.1 uncultured Cellvibrio sp. | reverse complement strand
CAATAGTGGCAATTTTGAACGAGCGGAAGAGCACAATCATCATCAGCATAATCGCAACAAAGACAACACCTATGGTGGCAATTTGCGATTTGAACAGGCTTTGCAGCATATTGTTGTAGAGCACCAGCATGCCGGTAAAGTGCACCTGCTCCGGTTTAAAATGCAGATCATTCACCAGGTGCTGACGAATTTGCTCCACCAACTCGGCGCGCTTTAAATTGGGTGTAGTTTCAATCACCCGCAGGGTGATGCGCGCCTGCTGCTTTTGATCATTTAGATAGGGGTCAACGAGGAAGCTGGTGATGTCCTTGGAGAGCATCTTGCGCATCACATTCAGCTCAAAATCGTTGAGCTTGCCCTTGTTGATGTCCTGCGCCAATTGATAGGCGATGGCCAGGGACTGCACCTTGCCCACGGCGGGAATGGTTTCCAGGTAATCCTGTACCTGCTTGATTTGGTCCAATCCAGCGCGGCTAAACCAATAGCTCGGTTGTTGTTGGTGTGCGTCGGCACCAAAGGGATCTGGCTGGTCAGACTCCACCGCACCAAAGGCGTCGTCTTCGCCCGCAGCAAGCTCGCCATCCGCCGTGTCATTTTCTCCCTCCACCGGCGCGAAGGCATCCACCTCATCACCGGTGCTGCTGTCTGCAGCCCCTTGCACCTCGCCAAAGGCATCATCGCCTTCGCTATCCGCTGCTGTATCTTGACTGACGGCAAGGGTTTCCGGATCGGCATCGAGAATAATATCCAGCGATACAGTACCGCCCAGTTGGGTGTCGATAACACTTAAACCTTCGTGGATTTCACTGTCGCTTTTAAAATAATCGACAAAGCGATTTTCCACTTGCAGCTTGCTGATGCCCCAAATGCTCACCAGCGCAAGCACACCGGCCACAATCAAAATTTTTCCGCCGTGGAACTCTGCCAGGCGCGAAAACTTTATCGTAGTCGCGGCCGATTTATCGCCGCTATCGCGCGGCTCCCCCCTGGGCACCAACATTAAACCCGCCGGCAGGACCACAAAGGTAATGATAAAACCCACCACCAGGCCGATAGTCATCATCCAGCCAAAATCAATTACCGGGCGAATGCCACTCATGATCAGCGACATAAAGGCCACTATGGTGGTCAGCGCCGAATAGAGGCAGGGCACCACCATAGCTTTGGCGGTTGCCATAACCAATTCTGCCTGTTCCCACTCTGGATGTTCGGCATGAATCTCGCGGTAGCGCACCACTAAATAGATGTTGAAGGCGAACACCATAATCAACAGCAGCGCAACAAAGTTGGAGGAGATCACGGTCATGCGCCAATCGATCCAGCTGAGCCAGCCGAGCATTAAAATCACCGACACCAGACAGGCAGTCAGCGGGAGGGTGACAAAGCGTAGCTGGCGGAACAGCAGTGCCAACATCACAATAATAAACAGCACCAGCGCTGCGCCAAACACCAGCAGATCGCTTTTGATATAGCTGATCATATCGCTAGTGATCATGGTGACGCCGCCGAGGAAAATCTGCGCCTTGTCCTGATATTTGGCCACTATGTTGCGCACCTGCTGAACGCGTGCAGCGTCCTGCTCCGCGGCTTTGGTGCGATACACCAGATAATCGGCCGCGACCTTGTCCAGGTCCTTCTGCTCTTCCGCCGTCAGCCCCTGGGTATCGCGCTTGAGGCGCAGCGCGTCGCGGTGGCGCGCCATCTCTATACCTTCATTGTTTACCGCCAGGTTGAGCTGAATCGCCGAGGTTTTGCCGTCGGCACTAAGCAGCATCTTGCGGTAAATAGGGCTGGTGAGAAATTCCCGCTTGGCCATAGCGCGATCGACGCCGGGGGTTAGCAGGGTGCGGGTGGATTCCTTTTGCTCCGCCAGAGGGCGCATGGGGCTGTACAGCAGCGGCACATTAATAATCGAATTGATACCTGCCACACCCTGCAGCTTGGCCAATTCGTCGGTTAGTTGCTTGAGTGTGTCGAGAGATTCATCCGAAAACATATCCGCCTTGGGCGAATAGGTAAGTACCAGGAAATCGCCGTGCTGATAGCGCTGGCTGATTTCGCGATAAAAATCTATCGAGGTATCGTGCTCGAGGGTGAGCGAGTCGGCCGAAGCATCGAGCTTCATATAGCGCATGCCGTAACCGGCAATCAGCGTAAGCGCCAACAGGCCCAACATAAGCGCACGCGGGCGCTGGATAACCAAAGAGCGGTAGAGCGAGGTGATCAATTGCATGCAGTATCCTGACTTTTTAACGAGGCTGCGGACTGTGACACAAGCTTGGCAGAGAGCCTAAAAGGCGGCCATTATGCCAGTTGACCGGGGTCATTTCAGTAACGCTGGCGCCTATCTGACCCTGGGCCGAGGCAAT
>CBINKF010000614.1:0-2370 GCA_966251115.1 uncultured Cellvibrio sp. | reverse complement strand
GCAGTCCGTGCTGCCGTCGCGCATGCTGATGGCCACTGCCTGGTTTAGCTGTACTATAGGTGACTGGTCAAATTGGCGCAGCAGCTGGTAGAGCCCCACAATTTCATTCCAATCGGTTTGCGCAAAGCTGGGTGCCTCGCCGTGTACTGCGGCTATGGCAGCCTGCAGGCAGTAGCTGCCGTAGCCTCCCTGTTGCAGGGCGCGCTGGATGAGTGCCGAACCTTCAGCGATTTGTGTGCGGTTCCACAACTGGCGATCCTGATCCTCCAGGCGAATCAAGTCGCCCTCGGCATTGGTGCGTGCGGCGCGGCGCGCGTCCTGAATCAGCATCAGCGCCAGCAGCCCCAATACCTCTGAGTCTGGCAGCAGCACCGCCAGTAGACGCCCCAGGCGAATGGCATCGGCCGCTAGCTCTTCACACAGCAACTGGTCGCCAGAGGAGGCGGAATAGCCTTCGTTAAACACCAGGTAAATCACCCGCAGCACTGGCCCCAGGCGCTCGGGCAACTCCTGTTTGGCGGGAATTTCGTAGGGAATCCCCGCATCGCGGATTTTGTTTTTAGCGCGCACTATGCGCTGCGCCAGGGTGCTGGCGGAAGTGAGAAAGGCGCGAGCTATCTGCTCGGTGGTTAGCCCGCACACCTCGCGCAGGGTCAGTGCCAGCTGCGCCTCGGGGGCCAGGCCCGGGTGGCAGCAGGTGAAGATCAGCCGCAGTTGGTCATCTTCTATTGCCTGCTCATCCCAATCATCACTATCGCTGACCTCGGCTTCCAGTTCATCGGCGATGTCGCCGTAAATCGATTGAAAACGAGCGCGTTTACGCAGCTGATCTATGGCTTTAAAACGCCCCGCCGACACCAGCCAGGCGCGCGGATTGTTGGGGATACCCTCTCTCGGCCACTGCTGCAAAGCGGCGATGAAGGCGTCCTGCAGCGCCTCTTCGGCCAGGTCGAAGTTGTGCAGCAGGCGGATGAGGGTGGCGAGCACCCGACTCGATTCGCGCTGGTAGATGTCGTTAATCGTATTTTCAATTGCCTGGGTCACGCGCTTACCTCGGAGGTTTCCCCGGCGCAGTCTTCGACCCATAGGGTAGCCAGCGCCGCCAGTATCATAAAGATCCCTGCCATAACCAATACATACAGGGGGTGACCGCCAAACCAGTGGTTAACCACCAGCGCCAACAAACTGGACGCCAGTATTTGGGGGATCACGATAAAAAAATTGTAGATACCGGCATAGACGCCCATTTTGCTGCTGGGAAGGCTGGAAGTGAGCATCGCCAGGGGCAGGGCCAGTATCGAGGCCCAGGCAAAGCCTACACCCAACATCGATGCCAGCAACCAGCGGTAGTCCTCAATCCAGGCCATGGAAATTAACCCCAGAGCACCCAGGCAGAGGTTGATCATGTGGGTGGTTTTGCGGCTGGTAAAGCGCACGAGCACTGGGATAACTATGGCGGCCAGGGCGGCAAAACCATTGTAGGTGGCGAAGAGCACGCCCACCCAATCGGCGCCGCGGTTGTAGGCGAGGGAGCTGGGGTCGCTGCTGTGAAAGTGCTCCTGGCTGACCGCGGCGGTGGTGTAAATCCACATTGAAAAGAGCGCAAACCAGGACAGGCACTGCACCAGCGCCACCCGGCGCATCTGCCGCGGCATAAGCACCAGGTCGCGGGTGATCTGGTAAAAGGCATTGGCTTTTATCTGATGCTGTTGCAGCCAGGCAGCAAGCAATTGCAACAAACCAAATCCCGCGCACCCCAGCGCCAGTACATGCAGATGGATATCCAGGGTAAAACTGAAAATAGCGGCCCAGAGCAGCAGGGCAGCCAGCAACCAGAGCAGGCCGCTACGCACAAAGTGGGGGTATTCGGCATCTTCGGTGGGCTGCTCGGCACTGGCAGGGCAGTGAAAACTGGCGAGTTGTTGGGGGGTGTACTCGCGTGTGGAATAGGCGGCCCACACCAGACTCAGCAGGAGCACCGCGGCACCGAAATAAAAGGCGATGGTGACTGACTCAGGCACCTGCCCCGGGGGCGCGGTGTTGTTAAAGTCAAACAGGTTATTCAGTAGCCAGGGCAGTGCCGAAGCCACCACGGCGCTTACGCCAATAAAAAAGCTTTGCATGCTAAATCCGAGCGAGCGCTGGCGGTCGGGCACCATATCGCCCACAAAGGCGATGCTTGGCCCCAGGGCAATATTCAACGACGCGTCCAGCACCCACAGCATACCCGCCGCGACCCACAAGCTGGGTGAGTTAGGCATAACAATCAATGCCAGAGTTGCGGCTATGGCGCCAATCAAAAAATAGGGGCGGCGGCGGCCAAAGCGGTTCCAGGTGCGGTCGCTCATATAGCCAATCAAGGGTTGAATC
>CBINKF010000613.1:0-2370 GCA_966251115.1 uncultured Cellvibrio sp. | reverse complement strand
GAGCGCCGCCAAATCCGACTTGGTCAATTCGATGGTCACACACTTAAATATTTCACGCAGATGCGACTCCTGCAAGTTAAAGGCAATACGCAATTTTTTAAGTACCTCGTTATTGCTCAGTTTGGCGCGCTTACTCACGTCTGCCGGTGGCGCACCTTCGCGCTTTCCGCGCTTGCTTTCTATAAAGGCATCCAGGAATTTAATGAGCACATAGTCCGGAAGCGATTCAAAGCCTTTGTCGTAAGAGCCTTTAAGCAAGTTGGTAACTTCCGCCTGGCTCAGTTCAATATCGGTTAAGGAAAAAACTTGTTGAATATCATCAGGCGATAACTGGAGGGATTTGGCCAGACGGGAAAAAATATCATTGGAATGCATAGATGCTCGGCGCAGGGGTTAGAATAGGCGCTATTCTATCAGACTCGTTTTACCTGAGCTGCACCATGCCTAAATATCTCCAGATAGATCCTTTTCAAGCAGAATTGGTCGCCGCTCGCAAGCGCGCCAAGCAACTGTGCCAGCAACTCAACGCCCTGCGCGCCGATCAGCATAAAGCGCGCAAGCCCATTTACCAGCAGCTGTTTGGTCAGGTTACCAGTGCCTATATAGAACCGAATTTTTTCTGCGATTACGGCAACAATATTTTCCTTGGCGAGCGTTTTTACGCCAACCATAACTGCGTCATCCTGGATGCTGCCGAGGTGCGCATAGGGGCGCGGGTGATGCTCGGCCCCAATGTGCAGATCTACACCACCAGCCACCCGTTAAACGCCGCAGAGCGCGCAACAGGCCTGGAGCTCTGCGCCCCCGTCACCATAGGCGATGACTGCTGGATTGGCGGCGGTGCAATTATTTTACCGGGGGTTAATTTGGGCGCTGGTGCAGTAATTGGTGCGGGCAGTGTGGTAACAAAAGATATACCTGCGGGCGTTATTGCCCTGGGTAACCCCTGCACAATTTACCAAGAGATTTCACAATCCCCTTAATAGATATGTGGCACACTTCAACCAAATGCTTAAATCATTTTAAGGAAAACGGTATGGCTAGCGCACGCGCCCTGATCATAGGCTGCATGTCAATCCTGGTTCTACAAGCCTGCTCACCCGCCGACTCCAATTTGGCGCTCGGCACTCTGGAGCGCGATAGAGTGCAGCTAAAAGCCACCTCCGCCGAGGTAATTGTCGAGCTGCCCGTAGCGGAGGGATCATCGGTACATCAGGGCGATTTAATTGTGCGCCTGGATGATCGTCGCCAAACTGCCCAGGTTGCTCGCGCCCAGGCCAATGTAGATGCCGCCAAGGCCAACCTCAACAAATTGCGCCATGGCGCGCGTGCCGAAGATATAGCTGCAGCGC
Source organism: uncultured Cellvibrio sp. (assembly GCA_966251115.1). Taxonomy (GTDB): domain Bacteria; phylum Pseudomonadota; class Gammaproteobacteria; order Pseudomonadales; family Cellvibrionaceae; genus Cellvibrio. The sequence goes on along the minus strand of CBINKF010000613.1, from coordinate 1,018 downwards.
GAGCCCAGGTGAGTGGAGCCCAGGCGGTGCTGGATGAAACGTTAAAAAACTTCGCCCGCGCCGAGTCGCTGGTGAAGCAAAAATTAATGCGCGTTGCCGAACTGGATTCGGCGCGCTCGCAACGCGATTCGGCCAAGGCCAACCTGGATCATGCCAACGAAAATTTGTTAGTACTGACTAACGGCACCCGCCCGGAAGATCTTGAACAAGCCGAAGCGCAAGTCAAACTCGCCGAAGCCAGCCTGGCCCTGGAGGCGCAAAGCCTGCGCGAGCTGAACATAGTGGCCACCCGCGATGGCATTCTAGATCACCTGCCCAAAAAACTTGGCGACCGCACCGCCATTGGTGAAACCGTCGCCATTTTGCTCAGTCAGGGCGCGCCCTATGCGCGCGTCTATGTACCTGCCCCCAAGCGCGTTTTACTGAAGGCGGGCCAGCAATTAAACGTGCGCGTCGATGGCGTAACAGAAACCTTTCAAGGCCAGGTGCGCTGGATCTCCCAGGACCCGGCCTTTACCCCCTACTACGCACTCAACTCCTCCGACCGCGCACGCCTGGTGTACCTGGCCGAAGTGACCCTGCCGGCGAGTGCCACCGAACTGCCGAGTGGCATTCCCGCCCAGGTGGAATTGCCGAGCGAGTAACCAGACCAAGCCGATGAGCGACTTTCCGCAATGAGCGACTTTCCACAATGAGCGACTTTGCCATATACACCCAGGGCATGACCCGCCGCTTTGGCGAGTTTACTGCCGTCGACAGCCTGGACCTGCAGATTCCGGCCAAAACCATTTACGGCTTCCTCGGCCCCAATGGCTGCGGCAAATCCACCAGCATGCGCCTGATCACCGGCCTGCTCACCCCCAGCGCTGGCAGTATTCAGGTGCTGGGCATGGATATCCCCGAACAGGCGGAGCAGCTGCGCCGCCGCCTGGGCTATATGACGCAGAAGTTCTCCCTCTACGACGACCTGAGCGTGGCGGAGAACCTGGAGTTTATGGCGCAGATCTACAACCTCGAC
>CBINKF010000612.1:0-2380 GCA_966251115.1 uncultured Cellvibrio sp. | reverse complement strand
CTCCGGGGTACTAATAAATTGGGGTTTATTAAATTGCCTGAACATAAATTCCTCCCCGTTAATTATTCGCCGTTAACTGTGAATTGGCTGATTGCGGATTTGCCAGCTGGGCAAAATCCGATGGGGTGTAGCTGACAACCAGGCAAAAGACGCCGGCCGTTTTTAACTGCCGGCATTTTTGCGCCGCCGCCTGCTGGGTATCAAAGCCGCCCAGCTTCAAGCGAAAGTAGTTGTTATTATTGACATAGACCTGTTGAAAATTGGGCTCCAGGTCGGCTAGCAGATGCGGATTTTTGGAATACATTTCCTGCCAGATATTGGGCAGCTGATGCTTATCGGTGACCGAGGCAAGCTGTAGCGCAAATTTGGCGGATGTGTGCGCAGGAGCAGCGACAGTCTGAGAGGAACTCGTGGTTGCGTTAGTGTCAGTTGCTGCGGGATCTGCGGCAGCAGAGGCAGAAACTGCAGGAGCAGCGGCCGCAGCAGCTACTACCGGCGCGCTGGCAACTGGGCTTATAGACGTTTGGTTTAGGCTTTGCTGATTATTGGAATTTGTAGTGGCAATTTGCTGTTGTTGATCAGATTCATTGAGCGCATTGGAGAGCCGGCCCAGTTGTCCGAGCAATTGATTCATCTCATCCTCCACCGCGAGCATGCGCGTGATCCCTGGTTTTAATTCCTTCCACTCCTGCAGCATTTGCTGTACTTCTGCGGGATTGGCTGCGCTGGAATTGGCTTGAGCATTTGGGGCTGGGCTGTTACTGGCGCAGGCGCTGAGCAGCATAATTGCCGGCAACAGCAGCAGGGTAAATGCGCGACTGACATTTGTCTCGTTCAAAGTGAGCATCTGTTTCAAAGTGAGCATCTGGTTCATAGTGAGTTCGCTCTCATTAGTACTTAAAGTCCTGGTACTGGACTTCGCAGGTAACTTTGTTTAACACCAGTGGCGCACAGGCCTCCCGGGTTTGTTTTTCCGCCTCTGAGCCCTCTGTTCCAGAGCCATTAGCTTGCGCGCCGGGGAAATAGGCGAGCCCCAACAGGTAGCCGCCATTGTTAGGTTGTTTAATGTAAAAGGGCTGTTGCACAAAGCTGCCGCCCAGACGGCGACGCAAAATGTGGTAGTAGAGTTTGAGCATGGTGGCGGTATCGAAGTGGCCGGCCACGGCCACATAGCCGTGGGCTTCATCCAGAGGTCGCAGCACAAAATCGACACCGGTAATCACGTCGCCTTTGTTGGAAAAGTCCAATTGCTTTTTGCCCGGTTTAAGGCTGCGTCTGTCGGTAAAGGTTTCGTCAACTTTTAACTGATAGTGGCCGGGTTTTACATTGGTGAATTCGTAATAGCCGTCGTATTCGGAGCGGGTGCTGGCGACAATTTGCATTTTGTCATCGACAAGGTTGAGCATTATGTAAGGCGCGGGTTCAGATTCTCCGGCTTCATTTTTCTGGTAAATAATGCCGTCCAATTCACCCGCATGCACCACGGGTAAATCCACTTTGTCGATATAACCTTTGCGCGCTTTGATCGCCACACCGGGTTTGGCGCTAATCATAAAGGGGCCATCGAGCGTTGATTCATCCACCACTATGTCGGTAGTGGTGTTGTCGTAAATCGAGCTGAGTACAGCTACCCCATCCTTATCGGTTTTTTCTTCGCGGAAGGCTTGTAGTGCTTTAACTTTGGCATTTTGGATGGGACGCTCGTTGTTATCAAAAATGCCGTTCATGTTGGCATCTTCAAATACACGCACTGCCACAGCGCCGGACTGGGCAAGGGGGCGATCGGAGGTAAACAGGCGTCGTTCAATGGGCTCATAGCCCAGGCTAAAGCGCAGGGTAACACCAGCAGCCCAGGTGCCATTTTGATTGTAGGCGGCATTGGTGGTGATATAGAACGGCTCTTTGCGCCAGTTTAAGCCCAGGTTGAGTTGATACAAATCATTCGCGGTGGAGTAGGTGTAGCGCAACTCCGAATTAAAATTGTTCGACCAGTTGTAATTAAAAGCGCCGCCATAGGCGTAGAGCTCTTTGGTGGGTTTTAGTGAGTAGTTGGCAAAAAGGCGGCTGTTCAAATGGCCAAAGTTTTTGCGGTATTGCAGCGAGCCTAGTACGCGATCACCCGTGTTTAAATTTTCTGGCATGGTCGGGTCATCGGTGTAGCCGCGCTGCCAGGTTAAGCTGTTGTTGATGTATCCAAAGCTGCCGCCCACGGCGAGTGAGTTTTGAAAATAATCGCTTTCTCTTCCATCGTTATAAGAAGTCTGCTGCCAGCTGTTTTGATAACTGAGTGGCAGCATACGCCGGGCAAATAAACGCCCGGTCATGGTCGCGCCCAGGTTTTCGGTGGTTTGCGTTTCGTTGTTGGCATCCAGTATTTGAG
>CBINKF010000611.1:0-2382 GCA_966251115.1 uncultured Cellvibrio sp. | reverse complement strand
TGAGTCTTGTCCTGGCGCGGTGGCTGCTCAAGCAGCTCTGCATAGCCGAGGCGAAAGTCAGGATATAGCAGTTGAAATCCGGCGTCCAACAGTCGGCGGTTGCAGATGCGTTTATTGCTTCGCTCGCCAGGGCTGCCGTTAAATTTTGCAGGATCATTCGCCACAGTGGCGTTGACTCCCATTTGCCGTGCCAGCCACTGGGTTACCTCGTTCATGGGGCTGGGGTTTGAGTCGCTTGCCAGGTAGAGTGAGTCCAGCGGCTGAATTTTTTGCCGTTCAAGCAGGTGCGCCAGGCAGCGGGTGCAATCCCAGGCGTGAATCCGGTTGGTAAAACCCGTGCCACCGGGTGCCTGCCCCTGCCTTACCTGGTCAATCAGGCGTCTGCGTCCCGGTCCGTAAATTCCGCTAAAACGGACTATGCAGTAGGGGAAACCGCTCTGGGCGATAATGGCTTCCGCTTCCAGTAGCCGGCGTCCGCTGAAGGAATCTGGCTGGGTCGGCGACAGTTCGTCCACCCAACTGCCGTCGTTCTGCCCATAAACGAAAAGAATCAGGCGCGGTCGGGCTCCGTTGGCCTTGAGCTCGGCAGTCAGCTGCGCGCAGGTGTCCACATAGGTGCGTTTGTAACCCTGGTCGCTGCGCTCGCTGGGCGTGAGGGTAATCACCAGCACATCCCAGGGCTCGCGGCACAGTTGATTAAGTTGATCGCTGTGGTGCAGGTCGAGTTGGCGATACTGGAGCTTGCCCTGGTCGGTTGCCGGGCTGCGCCTTACACCGGTAATTTGATAGGGTTTGGACTCAAGTTCTGTTGCCAAACGCTGACCCAGGTCGCCGCAGCCGAGGATCAGTAACTTTTCGTCGGCGCTATGGTCGGAATTATTTGTAAATGTCATTTGATAAATGGTTTTAATCTGATAGTTTTAGGCTATTCAAAAATGACCGGAAAATCCGGCGCATATCAGCCGAGGGAGAGCTGAAATGACTTTAACTGAACTCCGCTACATAGTAACCCTGGCGCAAGAGCAACACTTCGGCCGCGCGGCCGAACGCTGCTACGTCAGTCAACCCACCCTGAGTATTGCTGTTAAAAAGCTGGAGGACGAACTGGGCGTGGCATTGTTTGAGCGCACCAAGTCGCGCGTCCAGCCCACCCCCCTGGGGGAGCAGATAGTAGCCCAGGCCAACCTGGTACTGGAGCAGACCGCCGCTATCAAAGACATGGCCGACGCTGGCAAAGACCAGCTCTCAAGCCCTCTGTCAGTGGGTGCGATATTCACCATAGGCCCCTATTTACTGCCGCAGTTTATCCCGCATTTGCAAAAGCTGGCCAATAAAATGCCGCTCTATGTGGAGGAGGGCTACACCCACAATCTGCGCAAAAAGCTGCGCAATGGCGAGCTGGATGTAATTATTATCGCCCTGCCTTTTGTCGAGCCAGATGTGGTTACGCAAAATCTTTATGAAGAGCCGTTCGTGGTGCTTATGCCCCATGATCACCCGCTCGCCGCCAAGGCGGCGCTCAGCCCCGGCGATCTGGACGACCAGCAATTGCTGCTGCTGGGCGAGGGTCACTGCTTTCGCGACCAGGTATTAACTACCTGTCCCAACTTGCAGCACCACGGCGAGGAGCACGGCAACAATATTCGTACCGCGGCCGAGGGCAGTTCGCTGGAAACCCTGCGCCATATGGTCGCGTCGGGTTTGGGTATCACCATTTTACCCATCAGCGCGGCCGAGAGTTCGCTCTACAGCTCCGACCTGCTGGTGACCCGGCCCTTTGCCGAGCCTTCACCCAGCCGCACTGTCGCCCTGGCCTGGCGTGCCAGCTTTCCGCGCCACAAGGCGATTGACGCCTTGCGCAAGGCGATTCAAATAGCCCGCGCCGACTAATTTTTACCCGATGACCGCAGGTCAAAATCCGCAAACCCTGGATCAGATACCCGTCAGCGCCCTTAAGGGCGTTGGCGCGACTTTGGCTGCAAAGTTGGCGAAAATTGGCCTGTTTAGCCTGCAGGATTTGCTCTTGCACCTGCCTCTGCGCTACCTGGATCGCACCCGTATTACGCCCATAGGCGGGCTCCAACCCAATGTTAATGCCGTAGTCGAGGGCGAAGTGCGTCTGGCCGACATAGTGTTCGGCAAGCGCCGCAGCCTGGTATGTCGCATTCAGGACGGTACTGGCAGTCTCAGCCTGCGCTTCTACCACTTTAATTCTGCGCAAAAAAATCGCCTCACCCAGGGCACTCGCTTGCGGGTGTTTGGTGAAACTCGCCGCGGCGCCTCTGGCCTGGAGATGTACCACCCCGAGTACGAGTTACTGGATGACGCGGCACCTGCGCCCCTGGAGCAGTCGCTCACACCCATCTACCCGGCTACCGAGGG
>CBINKF010000610.1:0-2387 GCA_966251115.1 uncultured Cellvibrio sp. | reverse complement strand
GTATTGCCCGGGTTGGCGGTTAGGGCACCGAGATAGCCTGCGTCTTTAACCAGCTTTATGTGTTCGGGCGAGAAGTCGCGGCTGGTTCCCGAGGGATAGCAAAATATCTGGCTGGGGTTACTCAGCTCCTGCGTGAGCCTGGCTTTGGCGGCGTGTAGCTCGCTGATAACCTCCTGGTGACTGAGGGAGTTGAGCGTAAAGTGGCTGCAGCCGTGAGATCCCACATTTAAACCCTGCTTTTCAAAATGGCGCAGTTCCTCCCAGGTGGCCGCTTGATAGGCGTCAGGTGCTCGCTGCGGCAGCTCTATGGCAAGGTGATGGGCCAATTGCTCAGTAAGCTGAATAATTTGGGTTGCCTTGAGGGTCTTGGCAAAACCCACAATGGTGCGGCGCGATTTTATTCTTGCCTCGGCGCAGGACAAATCGAGGTGAAACTCTGAACCGAGCAGGTTGCAATCTATGCGCTGGGTAGCGCTTTGCGAAAATAAATAAGCCAGCTTCGCATCCCAGGGCCAATCCTCCTGGCTAACAAAGCGGGACAAAACGAATATCGTCGGAGGGATCGAGTATTTAAAAAATACAGGGCACAGCTGTTGTACTTCGTCGGCATAACCGTCGTCGATGGTAAAGCACAGGGTGGGGCGGCGCGGCGCCTGACCCGTCTGGGCGAGATGGACGATTTGATCCGGCGTGGCGAAATGGAATTTTTTGCGCGCTGCAAAATCCAGGCACTGGTTTAAAAGTTCGGGAGCATGACCGGTAGCGGAGCCGCGCGTGTGCGCTGGCCGATGCAGCATAAAAATGGTAACAAAGTGCCCCAGAAGCCGGTAAGTGATATTTGATAATGGTTCTATTTCAAGCGCTTTGCCCAGTATATTGTCCATATGCCATTGCCTGTTACATCATTCCTGAAAGCCGTGCACTAAAGAGTTTTGGGTTGTAACAAACTTGCTCGTGTATTCCTATACGTAATAATTCGTGGGGGTTTGCGGTCGCGGTATTGATCCCGCGATGGGTTGTAACTGCCCCCGCGTAGTTGGTTTTAACTAAAGCCAAGGTCTCTTGATTGTAGTCGCCGTTTGGGAAGCAAAACAAGTTGACTGGCTTATTTAAATGCGAGGCCAGAGTAGCTTTACTGGCGAGTATTTCGTATTTGAGCTCAGCGTCCGTCAAGTTATTTCCCAGACGTTTATGGTTGGCGGTATGGCAGCCAATTTCCACCCATCCAGAAGCCTGCATGGCCTCTAGCTGCTGCCAGTTCATCAGTGCTGGCTTGAGCGGTTGGTCCAATTGGTTGCGCCAATCAAGCTCGTTTAATAACTGCCAGATTTGGCTGTCGGGAATGCTTTTAAAGCGGCGCACTACCTCGGCTGCAAATTCCCCGTGCATAGGTTGTGGTGCCGTCAGGCTTAGGAGCAGGGCGGCAGCGATCGGGTGTGTGGCAAGCAGTGAATATTTGCCGGCAAAGAGCAGGGATAGCACACAGTTGGGCCAAAATTGAAAATCTGTGCCCAGCTTATCGCTCACCGCAAAAAGTGTTGCCGGGGTGCGGTACTGGGTTAACAGCGGCAGTGCATATTCATAGTTATCGAGCCAGCCGTCGTCAAATGTTATGGCGCAAGCCTTAGCGGGTAGGGCCTCGCCACTGTGGCTCAGCGCCAGCCAATGGCTGAGCGACATCACCTCAAAATATTTGGGCAGTTCGCGCAGGTGCATTTCAAAAGTTTCCGGCGTCACCAGCATGCCCGGTTCTTCGGTGTGAAAACGCGGGTCGTGTTTGGGAAGAATGCGGTGATACATCAATACCCACAAGCGCGCCTGTTGGTGCGCGCGACGGTGGGCACCGAAGCGGGCGGCATAGTTGACAGCGCCGGCTTTTAACAGGGATTTTGCAAATTTCATGGCTGATTATTTCCCTGTCAGTTGGCGCAAGTACTGCTTAACTTCAAACCAGGCGGGAGCCATATCCTCCCAGCGGTCGAGTTCATGGCGTGTATTAAAAAAGTCAGGTGTAATAAATTTTATAAGCTGGCGAAATTTATCGCCAATGGACGCTGTTGATCGCAAAAATAGGTAAAGGCTATCGAGATCCCCCAATAACCAGCGCAGTTTCTGACCCAGCCTGTAGTTGGTTGGGGCCTCAACATCTAAACCCAGGGCAGATTTGGCGAGCAGCAATGGAAAGTCCACCCCTGCATCAATCGATAACTGTAACGACCCCCAGAAGCGGGTGTTGACCTCCATCAGGTAAGCCTTGCCTTCGGGTGTAACGCGAAACTCCACCATGGCCACCCCCTGCCAATTGACAGCAGTCAGCAACTTGGTGGCTTGGGCCTGGAGTTGTGGATCTATAGGTGCACTTTCACTTAAAACGCTCACCCCGCCCT
>CBINKF010000609.1:0-2391 GCA_966251115.1 uncultured Cellvibrio sp. | reverse complement strand
CGTAGAGCCAAATTTTGTCGGTCAGGTTGGGAGCGCCCACTGACTGGTTGCCCTTACCGTCCGGACCATGGCAGGCGGCGCAGTTAGTAGCAAAGATTTTTTGTCCCAACTCGGCCTTGGCTGCGTCGTGTTCCTGACCAGAAATTTGCAAAATATACTCTGCCACATTGGCTACCCCCTCTTCACCCAGGATTGGCCCCCAGGTAGGCATGGCAGCTTTGCGGCCCAACGTAATAGTTTCAACAATTTTTTCCGGCGTGCCACCATAGAGCCAATCGTGGTCGGTCAGGTTGGGGAAGCCCGGGTTGCCGCCACCGTCAGCACCGTGACATACCGCGCAGTTGTTTACAAACAGACGCCCACCCATTTTCAAGGCAGCAGGGTTGGTCGCCAGCTCTTGAATCGGGGTTTTATCGAAGGTGCCGTAGGTATTGGCGTACTTCTTTTCGTCTTTGGCTTGATCAGCGCGCAGCTCGCCCACTGAGGTCCAGCCAAGAACACCTTTCCAGGTACCCATACCTGGATAAAAAATCAGATACCCAATGGCAAAGACGAAGGTAAGAACAAACAACATAAACCACCAACGCGGTAGAGGATTATCGTACTCCTCAATACCATCGTACTCATGGCCAGTAGTTTTGGGTTCACCCGTGTCATCTCCAACCAATTGCTTTTTGCGGTTGGCAAACAAAACCCAAATCAAAAGTATCAGGTTGGTGGAAGTGAGAACTATGACCCAACCGCTCCAAAAATTACTCATAATTATTTCCGCTCTTCTCGATGATCTTGATCATCCGTTTGCTGTTTTTTCACTTCATCGGCAAAAGGCAAATTGGCATCGTCGTCAAATCGGCCCTTGAGCTTGGGTGAGAATGCCCAAAAGCAAACGCCGAAAAATGCAATGGTTACCAACACCGTAGAAATGGCACCCCATGTACTGATTTCCATGGATTAACGTTTCTCTTTCAGCAACAGACCCAGGTTTTGCAAGTAAGCCACCAGGGCATCAATTTCATAAACATCTTTCACCTGTTTCTCTGCACCGGCAATATCATCATCGGTGTAGGGAACACCTACAGAGCGCAGCGCGCGCATCTTGTCGGCGGTGTGTTTGCCATCCAGTTTCTTGTCAAACAACCAGGGGAAAGACGGCATTATAGATTCGGGCACTACAATACGTGGATTGTAGAGGTGAACCTTTTGCCAGTCGTCCGAGTAGCGACCACCCACACGCGCCAGGTCTGGACCGGTGCGTTTGGACCCCCACAGGAAGGGGTGTTCGTACACTGACTCACCGGCCACCGAATAGTGACCATAACGCTCAACTTCAGCGCGCAGCGGACGAATCATTTGGGTGTGACACACGTGACAGCCTTCGCGAATATAGATGTCACGGCCTTCAAGTTGCAGCGCGTTCAAAGGTTTTAAGCCTTCAACCGGTGTGGTGGTTTGTTTGATGAAAAACTGGGGAACTATCTCCACCAAGCCGCCGAAGCTGATGGCTACAACCATCAGCACCGTCATCAAACCAATATTTTTTTCTACTATCTCATGACCTTTCATGGGGTTCCCCTTAGACAGCTGGAGCCTGAGTTGCTTGATTTGCTTCAGCGCCTGAAGCCTCGTTCGCTGCTTTGATGGTGCGATAGGCGTTATAGGCCATGACCAGCATTCCAGAGAGGAAGAAAGCACCACCGATTAAACGCATGATGTAGCCACCTTTACTGAACATCACCACCTCGATAAAGCTGTATGTCAGGGTGCCGTCCGGGTTGAACGCGCGCCACATCAGGCCTTGACCGATACCGTTAATCCACATGGCCACCACATAAAGAACTGTACCTACAGTTGCCAACCAGAAGTGCAGGTTAATCCACTTAACGCTGTACATTTCTTCGCGGTTATAGAGCTTGGGGATCATGTGGTACACGGCACCGATAGAGATCATGGCAACCCAACCCAGGGCACCTGAGTGAACGTGACCCACGGTCCAGTCGGTATCGTGCGACAGGGCGTTAACGTTTTTGATAGCCATCATCGGGCCTTCGAAGGTTGACATGCCGTAGAACGACAGGGCCACAACCAGGAAACGAAGGGTTGGGTCGGTGCGCAGTTTATGCCAGGCGCCGTTGAGGGTCATGATACCGTTGATCATACCGCCCCACCTGGGAGCCAACAGGATCAGTGACATCACCATACCCAGAGACTGGGTCCAGTCGGGCAGCGCAGAGTAATGCAAATGGTGCGAACCGGCCCAAATGTACAGAGAAATCAGCGCCCAGAAGTGAACGATAGACAACTGGTAGGAGTACACAGGGCGACCGGCTTGCTTGGGTACGAAGTAGTACATCATGCCCAGGAAGCCCGCGGTCAGGAAGAAGCCCACGGCGT
>CBINKF010000608.1:0-2392 GCA_966251115.1 uncultured Cellvibrio sp. | reverse complement strand
ACTGTTTTTTACCGCAGTAGCAGCCGCCCTGGCACCACTGCTGATGGGGTTGGTGGGCGACTGGTTTGGCCATGTGAGATTTGGTTTTTATCTGGCCACAGGTTTTGCCGGGTTATTGTTTGCCGCCATGGTTTACAACCTGATGCACCAGCCGGCAGAGGCTAAACTGCGCGCCCTGGATAAACAGGCCTGACAAACTGGCCGAGTATCAACCCCCTAGGGCCGATTAAATCCTGCGCGAATCCTTAGCGCCACGGCTGTGATAATCGCGCAGGAAACTGACAAAATCCTTCTCATTGAGCGGGTGGGACACCACATAGCCCTGCACCAGATCACAGCCCTCGGCCCTGAGCAACTCCAGGGTTTTGCTGTCCTCGACGCCCTCGGCGATAGTTACCAGGCCCAGCTCGCGCGCCATCACCAGGGTGGAGCGCACTATGCTGAGGTTGCGCGGATTGGTGAGCATATCGCCGACAAAACTGCGGTCAATTTTAAGTTCGGTAATGGGGAAGTTACTGAGGTAGGTAAGCGACGACTGACCCGTACCGAAGTCGTCAAGGGCGGTAAATATCCCCAGTTCACTCAAGCGCGACAGGACTTTGCGCACCCGCACCGGGCTTTGCGCCACACTGGATTCGGTAATTTCCAGGGAGAGATCGCCCGGGCGCCCCTGGTAGCGGATCAGGGTCTGGCTGATGGTCTCCACCAGATTGGCGCTGGACAGATCCTGCGCGGCGACATTAACCGCCAGGTTGCAGGCGATATTTTCACGCCGCAACTGCGCCGACACCCGCACCGCCTCGTCGATCATCAGCGCGGTAACCTGTTCAATCAAACCGGCATTTTCAAGCAGCGGAATAAACGCCTTGGGCGGCAAAAAACCCAGGCGCGGATGCTGCAGGCGCACCAGCACCTCGGCCGAATCTATGCGTCCGGTATGCAGGTTAAGCTGGGGTTGAAACATGGGGTAAAGGCCCTGGACATTGCCCTTGACGAACACCGAAATCAAATCCAGGTCGAGGCCGCTCGGTTCCATTTCCAACTCGTAACCCAGCCAGGTTTTTTGGCGCGCTTCGCTGGTGGCCAGCGCAGTTTCGGCGTGGCGCATCAGTTTTAGCGCCGAGCGCCCGTGGCTCGGCCAATAGGCGGAGCCACCTACCAGACGCAGGTTAAAACCCGAGTCGCGCGCCGCCGCCTTAAAACTGGTTTGCTCCAAAAAACTGGGGGCGTCCACCCGCGCCATAAACAGCGCATAGACACCTCGCCCCAGATAGCCAGCAATGGCGTCTGGCACCTCGGCCAACACCCGCGCCAGGTTTGCCACTATGGCCTCAGCGCGCGCTATGCCCAGGGTGCGCACAATCATGTCCAGATCCACCACCTTTATCAGCAGCAACTCGCGCGGCTCTCGCTGTTCCTGGCGCTGTTCCTCGCGCTGTTCCTGGTGTTGTTTCTGTAGCTGGCTTTGCGCCAAGTTTTGCGCCGGGTTTTCCTGTATCCAGGCATCCAGTAGCTGGGCAAAAAAGGTCGCCTTGCACAGGCCGGTTTCGACGTCGTAATTGGCCAGGTGACGCAGCTTCTGCTCGCTATCCTGCTGCAGCGCCAAGGCCTGGCGCAGGTCCCGTGTGCGCCCCGCCACCAGCCGCCTCAAACACCAGAAGCCTATGCCGCTGAGCACCAGCACCAGGCTCAGGCCAATACTCAGCCAGCTCAGCCAGCGCAGGCGCCGCTCGCTGGCTACCGAGGGCTCCAGGCGATTGGCCCAGCCGTTGTAAATCTCCTGGTAGCGCCCCGAATTGATGCTTTCGTCGAGCGCCGCCTGTAGCCAACTGGCCAGCTCCGGGTTGTTGCGGTTGACCGCAAAGGCGTAACCGCGCGACCAAAACGGTGGGCCGATGCGCTCCAGCGCAAAGCCTTTTTCGCTAATCAGGGTATCCGCCGTCAGGCTGGCCAGCACCGCGTAGTCGGCGCGCCCTTCGGTCAGCGCGCGCAGCGCCTCCAGGGTATTGGCGGTTAATACCAGTTTGGGTTTGGCGCTGCTGGCGTTAAATTGCTGCTCGGCAAAAGATGACTTTTCGACCGCCACCCTAAGCCCTTGCAACTGGGCAAGATTGCTAATACGCGGCGCCGAGGCGGTGCCGTAAAGCGAGTGGGATGAATAGTAAAAAGGGGTAGTAAAAATAAAGCGTTTGGCGCGCTCCGGGGAGTAGTACATGGGCACCACATCCACCGTCCCCACTTCGAGGTTGGTGAGTGCGTCTGGCCAGGCTCCCAATTTAAATTCGGCGCGACTGCCGCCAATTCGCGCCAGCTCCTGCGCCAGGTCAACGTGAAAACCCTGCGCCTGGTAGCGCTCCATCCACTCCTGCGGTGGATAGTTTGCGTCACCGCC
>CBINKF010000607.1:0-2397 GCA_966251115.1 uncultured Cellvibrio sp. | reverse complement strand
TAATGGCCAGGAACGTAGATGCTCTGGCCTATGCGGTAAAAAAGTCTTGCGCGAATAAGGCGGCGGTAGTGGCGCAAGATGAGCGCGAGGGGGGACTGCGCGCAATCCTCAATTTTGGCCACACCTTTGGCCACGCTATTGAAACGGCACAGGGTTACGGCAACTGGTTGCACGGCGAGGCCGTGGGCGCGGGGATGGCTATGGCGGCTGACTTATCCTGCCGTATGGGGGGGATTAGCGATGCTGAATATAAGCGGGTTTTAAATTTGCTGGTCCGTGCCAAGTTGCCGACTAAAGCCCCCGCCGATATGTCACCGCAAACCTTCGTTGAGCTTATGGGAGTGGACAAAAAGGTGCTGGATGGACGGTTGCGATTGGTGCTCTTGTCTGCCATGGGTAAAGCCATAGTAACCAGCGACATAGATCCGCAACTATTGGCGCAGACTTTTGAAGCATTGCGCAGCGATATGTAGTCATCTGCTACGGATAAAGGTAAACCCGTCATGATACCCGAGACCCCGATTCGGGGTAATCCAGACCAGCGCCTTAAGGCGCCGGGCGAAGAGCATTATCAAACGAGCCTGTTTGATGATCAGCCGGAGGATGAGCAGCTGCTGGCCGATTATCGTCAGCGCTATGGCCTCGCAGAAGACCCCTTTGCGGATGATTTCAGCTTCCCCTTATTTACTGCCGCGGGCAGACGCGATATTCTCGATCGTCTCCTGCACCTGTGCCAGTTCAGCAACAGCCTGCTGGTTCTGCTCGGGGAGCAGGGTACAGGAAAAACCCGCATGGCTCATGCGTTCTTGGATTCCCTGGCAGAGCAGGATCGCATCAGCTTTTTGCCGGTAAAGCCCGGGCAAAAGTTGGCTGATCTCCTCCCGTCTATTGTTGAAGATCTGGATCTCGAGCCTGTGCAAACGGACCAGGCGAACTTGCAGGCCTGCCTTGTGGCCTATGTTGAGACGATCTCGGCTGAAGATGATGGCTTGAGCGTTGTGGTGATCGACGACGCTCACCTGCTGGATACAGAAGCGCTCAGCTGGCTAATGAATTGGCAGGTTCAATTTCCGCAACAGCAAAAGCTGCATTTTTTGCTCTGTGGCGAGCCCTTGCTTATCGACAGGCTGGAGTCCATCAAGCCGCAATCAGCACTACTGAACGATTTTTTTCTCCAGCCTTTTACCCTTACCGAGGCCGTGGACTACCTCAATTTCCGCATGGAAATGGCTGACTACCTGGGGCCGGAAATTTTTACTGAAGCTATGGCGTCACCCTGGTGGCGGCAGGCGCAGGGGCACCTTGGACACCTGCATGATTGTGCGCAGGAGCGACTGCTGGAAACTGTGGCCACTCAGGATAAGCCCCAGAGAGTCAGTGCATTACCGGTAATGCATATCCTCGCTATTTCGGCGGTAATCGCCATTGTGGGAGTATTGTTTCTCTATTTGGGCGAAGACAAAAAAGTTGAGACTGCATCCACGTCATTGCCGGTGCCGGCATCTATAACGGCGGTACAGGCTTCATCGGATAGCAGCCTGCGCCCGCTGTTGCCATCGCTGCCAGAGCAGCAGGCACCCGCGCAGCAATCTGCTCAAGCTGCTGCCGGGACTATGCCAAATGAAGCACTCGCAGATCAGTCACTGCATCAGGCGCAGGATTTGGATCAGTTGGTTAGCCATTTGCCATCGTCAAATTTGGCGTCCCCGGACGAGCAGTTGACTGAGGCCCAAACAGCGCCCGAGCCCCAGGCTAAAATCGCCCAATCGCAGCCAGATACTGAGCCTGATCCCCGCGCCAATATTATCCAGGCTAAGCCGGTTATCCAGCCCAAGCCTAAGCCTGTTGTGCAATCTAAACCGGCAGTTGATGAACCCCCAGCGGTAGTAGCCAGCGCGCAGGAGCAGCGGATTTTATCCTGGTCGCCGAGCAGCTACACCATCCAGTTATTGGGTGTGAGCAGCCAGAGGGCGGCGCAGGATTATGTGTCCAAGCAATCCAATAAGGCGCAGTTATTGATGTTTAAAAGCAAGCGCCTGGGTAAAGATTGGTTTGTGGTGGTCACCGGTAACTATACCAGTATTGCCCAGGCGCGTGCCGCCATTGAAGAACTGCCCAGCCTGCAGCGCAAGGCTGGCCCCTGGCCCAGGCAATTGAAAGTTATCCAGCAGGAAATACGGGTTTCAAATTAGGTCGTGCGGGTTAAGCAGTGCGGGTCTATCTATTTAGAAATAAAAAACGCGGCAATTGCCGCGTTTTTTATGGAAGGAGAATTAGTATGGAAGAGGAATTAGTCTTCGCTCTCCAGTAATTCGCGGTAGTCTTCCGCGCTCAGAGCCTCGTCCAGTTCGGATAAGTCTTCCGGTTTAACGCGGAAAAACCAACCCTCGTCATAGG
>CBINKF010000606.1:0-2399 GCA_966251115.1 uncultured Cellvibrio sp. | reverse complement strand
ACGATGTGCGCATTTTTGCTGAGCTGCTAATCGAATTTAATTCCTACACCCACAATGTTGCCCGTCGCCAGGAGCTCATGGAACGCCGTGCGCTGGAGAAAGCCCAAGGCGAAGAAAAATTGCGCGAGGCCAAAATCCAGGTTAACAATGAGGTCCGTATACGCACCGATGGCAAAGACATGCCTTCCGCGGTGCTGCTGCTTTTGTTACAGCCCTGGTCAGATTTCCTTTCATTTATTTTGCTGCGTTACGGCGATAAATCCGATAGCTGGAAGCGCGCCCTGCAAATTGTTGACGATTTATTATGGACAATTGAGCCCAAAACCAGCCAGGCCGACAAAACCCGCCAGATGGAACTGCAGGATGTGGTGTTAACCGCCCTGGAGCGCGGTTTTGAAACTATCGGCTACGAACAGGCCAAGGGGCGCAAGCTGTTAGATGCGGTTGCCTCTTTACAGCGCATGGCATTACTGAGTCGCAAAGCGGAACCGGCCCCGGCCCCCATGCGCAGCAAGTTGGAAACCATGGCTGCAGAAAAAGCTGGCCAGGTGATGACTGGATCACAACCTGCGACACCCGAAGAAATCAAAATTGTGGATAGCCTTAAAATGGTTGAGTTTGGCACCTGGTTTGAATTTGAAGGTGGCAAGCGCTTAAAAGTGGCTTGGTATAACAAAAAAACCCAGCACTATATGTTGGTGGATCAGCAGGGGCGTAAAGTGTCCTTAGCCGCCGGTTTGCAATTGGCGCGCGATATGCTTGCTGGCAAAGCCAAGGTAATAGCGGGAAGTACCAAACCTTTCTTTGAGCGCGCCCTCGAGAACATCTACCATACTCTGAATGAGCGCGCAGATACCCTCAAGGTTGGGAAAGCATAATGGTCCATAACTGTTCACATGAGCATGATCGGGAACTTGAACGTCACTGTATTAACGGTGATGTTGATGTATACGATAGCCTCAAAGATGTGTATCTCGGTCGCTTGGTCAATATTCACGCCCAGGGCCTGATGATTATGGGCGACCTGCCGTTGAACGAGGATCACCTTTATACACTCGAGCTGCATGTTCCCGAGCCGGTTAATGGCCAGACAGTTATTCAATTGGGGGTGGATTGCCTGTGGGCGCGGGATGCAGATTTAGCCGGTAAATACTGGACCGGTTGCGCCATTATCGACGCGTCACCGCAAAGCACAGAAACAATTCGCCAGTTAGTGGAAATGCTGGGCGAGGCAATTTAAATAAACGCGCAATGATTATTCAGTAACAAGCTGCTATTCAAAAATAACTGCTATTTAAAAAGAACTGCTATCCAACGACCTGCGGTGATGCAACAACCGACGGCTACTCGCTAAAAAGTTATTGCAGATGCACATGGTAAAACCAGAAGGTTGGCGCTAACTCCAGTCCTCCACCCAGTGATCTATATCCTGCTCGTGCCAGGTGGCCAACAAGTCGACCCCATCCTCCACTACTTGTAAGTAGACATCGATGATGTCGGTCGCCAATTTAAAAAAGCGGCTACTG
Source organism: uncultured Cellvibrio sp. (assembly GCA_966251115.1). Classification (GTDB taxonomy): domain Bacteria; phylum Pseudomonadota; class Gammaproteobacteria; order Pseudomonadales; family Cellvibrionaceae; genus Cellvibrio. Next base: position 873 of record CBINKF010000606.1, on the reverse strand, counting down.
TCAGCGCTGATGGAGTTAACGGCAAGCACCTCGCTTTCAATCATTCCCAGTAAAAATTCCAATTTTATTTCATAGCTTTTTAACTGACCTAAAAGGCTTAATTCGTCGTCGAGCAGACCCTCAAGGCGTTTGGATTGATGGCGCAATTTTTCATTGTTTACGCGAGTGCACTGGATTACATAGCGCAGTTTGGTCGCGTAATCCTTATCCAGTTGCCCCATGGCCGCCGCGTAAGTGGCCAGGGCGCGAATCCGACCGAGTTGCTCTGCAACTGCTGGCATTAATCGAGTGGCAAAGTGTAAAACTTCCAGGTGCTTGTAACGGTTGGGAAATGGAGCCCTGTCTGCCTGAACCGCCCGCGCTTCACTCATCTCTGCCACCAGGCTGGACGTGGGTTGCTCCAGGTGTTTACCCAGGGTGGCGACCATGCTTAACAGTTGCTCAATGAGGTGACAGTGAAGCTCGTAGTTGTCTATGACGCTGTCCTGTTGCCAGTCGTGGCTAATGGTTGCCCAGGCGCTGGCCAGATTTTCCTGTTCGCGTTCGCTCAGCAGGTTGCCGGCACGGGCGGCAAAGGCGCGCAGCAACTGCAGTCGCCGCTCCTGGCGAATCTGCAGGTTAGCCAGTTCCTCTTTAAAACTCTGGTTACCCCCCAGCATCCCCATGCTCATACCGCGATGGCGCTGCACCGCTTTGATCATGTGAATGAGCTGCTTAATGAGCGTTAGGGCATCCAGCCGCTGGTGATAGAGGCTGCAGAAGCGTGCAAACTCTTCCGGCAAATTGCTGTTCAGTGGTGCACCCGAAAGGGAAGCATGCGATTTTGTGGTGCTTGCTGTCATAGATTAACTACCCGTACTGACTTGGAGCCCC
>CBINKF010000605.1:0-2404 GCA_966251115.1 uncultured Cellvibrio sp. | reverse complement strand
GTAGTAGCGCTCGTAACCGCGCGGGTTGGGCAACATCACCGCCAGACGCACTGCCTGGGCCGGGCTCAAGTTGGCGGCAGAGCTGTCATAGTAGCGGCGCGAAGCGGCCTCGGCGCCGTAGATACCCGAACCCCACTCCACCATATTCAGGTAGACCTCCAGAATTCGCCGCTTGTCCCAGAGCAACTCCAACTCCAAAGCAATGATCAACTCCTGGCCTTTGCGAAGATAGGAGCGCTGCGGGGATAAAAACAGGTTTTTCGCCAGCTGCTGGGTAATGGTGGAGCCACCCGCCACCGCCCGGCCCCTGCGCTGATTGCGCTTGATGGCATACTCAATGCCTGCCCAATCAACGCCGTGGTGATCCATAAAGCGGTCGTCTTCGGCGGCCACCACGGCGCGTTTGAGATTGCTGGAGATGCGACCATAGTCGACCCACTGATGTTTTAACTCGGCCTTGGGGTTGCGCGCGCGCAACTCCGCCAAGGCCAGGCTCATAAAATGCGACTGCGAGGGATTGACCCAACGCCAAACCACCAGGCTGCCCAAAATCCATAATTGGTAGCCGCAAATTACCAGTAACACCGCCAAAACCAGGTGTCGCAATAGCTTCCAGAGAGCCATTTTCGACATTTACTGGGCGGCTTCCTGCGCCTGGTTGTGGGCGCGCATAGCCGCAGCCGCAGCGCGCGCCTGCTCCAAAGGGCTGCCTTGCTCCGAAGGGCTGCCTTGAGGTCGACTGGATAGGTTTGGGGCGGCGGACTCTACAGTCGCTCCAGGTTCCGGAGCAGCCATACTGTTCCCTCGAGTACTGACGGTTAGAGTCGTTGCTCCCTCAGCACCGGGTTTTTCACCGTAGTGAACAACACCATCGGCATCCGTCCACTTATAGACTTCAACCTTAGTGTTGGAACTGGTCAATTTTCCGCTAGCCGGCAGCGAAACTGATGCGGCATTTTCAAGCTGCTCAAGACCAGCTCGCCAATTGCCGGACTGCAATTTGCCCCACCAAGCGCGCGCGGGCATATGGCCGGTTTGCAAATAAATAACATAGTTGGCTATACCTGCGAACAGGCACACAAATAACAGACATCTTCCGATTAAGCGCTTCACTAAAATAAATCCCTAATTAAATTAATCCAGATAAACCCCAAGTGTACTGCCCTCATAGGCTAGAGGTACAAACTGCAGCCTATCGGGGCAATCGCCCGCATTCAGGGCAAGCCCGGTATCCAAACTAAACACTATGCCGTGGCCAGGGCAACGCAGCCCATCTGCAGTTAAAGTCGCACGCGCCAGCGACATTCCCAAATGCGGGCACTGGGCTTTAATCAGGTAATGAGTGCCATTTTCCACCAACAACAGCAACTCTTCACCAGCCACACGAAAACTGCGTCTGTAGCCATCATCTAATCGATGGAGTTTTTCCAACGGAATAAAAGCCATAGCTAATTGCCCTGCATAGCGTTGTACGACGGGATACTGGCGCCGCTATATTGCCCAAGACTCGATCCCCGAGGCAAAAAAATTTACACCCACCCAGGGCAGAAGGGCAGGCAGCATTCTCGAAAACCGCTAAAATGCCTGGCAACCGCCCCAGTGCAGGCGGCAATTTCAGGACCCTCGCTGTCACCTATGGCATCTTCCCAGTATTTAGAACGCCTCAAGTCCCTGTCTGACCAACTGGTGTCATTGCAGAAGCCTATACGTATTCTGGATGCCATCAAATGGCCCGCCGAGCTGGAAAACCAATTCCGTGCCCAGGGCGGTCGCGAACTACCCGCCCTGGGGGCAGATTTTTACCAGCGTCAGCCGCTGGCGTTTGACCCAGTACAAATGCGCCAGCGCTTCGCCACCCTCAAGGCTGACGTGCGGCGCCAACTGGGTCGTGGCGACGCCCTGGGAAAAATACTCGTATCCACTATCGACCAATACCAACTAGTCATAGATTTGCTGCAAACACGCGGCACCGCCGAGTTCGGCAAAGTCAGTCGCGCGCTTTACGGCTCGGCCAGCGACAACCTGCGCGGCGATCGCAAAACCCTGCGCCAGTTGGGTGAGCGCCTTTGTACCATCTTCTCTTTACCGGCGGTCGAGCACCTCAATCGCCCCTACACCAATCATATAAATGCCGAATCGGCGGTTGCCCTTTTACACCAGCGCATGCAGAGTTATTTTGGTGAGGGCGAGGTGCGCGTGCAGATCAGCGACGACATAGTCTCCGACGCCTCGGCAGGCGGCGACTGCATCAAAATTAACCGCCGCGCCAATTTTTCCGAGCAGGACCTGCAAGTTCTGGAAGTACACGAGGGCTGGGTGCATATCGGCACGACCCTCAACGGTCGCGCCCAGCCCTGGGCCAGCTGGTTAAGTGTGGGAACACCGCGCATCACCGCGATTCAGG
>CBINKF010000604.1:0-2420 GCA_966251115.1 uncultured Cellvibrio sp. | reverse complement strand
ACCATCGGTAGCCTGGGACAATTTTTTCATCAGCTCCTGGTCAGCGGCGTCCGAAAGCGCAATGGTGTGAATCACATAGCCCGCGCTTTTGAGCCTGGGTAGTAGCTGGGTCAAAATGCGTTTGCGCTCATTGAGGTTTTTAACAGCCTCTTTATCTATGTCGACAACCCCATCGGTAAGCAGTACGAGATTGTGACGAAAGTGCGGATCGAGGTTGTCTATATCGTCGGTGACCTTTTCCAGAGCTTCGCCAATATTGGTGTAAAGGGCTATGGAATTTATGGCCTTGGCGCTGGTCGCCGCCGATTTTCGCCAGGCGGCGTCCACCGTACGGAAAGGCACCAGCATATTGACGGACTGGCCAAAGGTCCAAATACCCGCTTTGCTGTTATCGGGTAGCAGGCGCACCATCAGATCCACCGCAGGCCGACGCAGGTTTTGCGGGTCAGTTTTTTTCATGCTACCGGAAATATCAATAATCATACGCACATCCGCAGGCAGAGGCCCAGCGGGGGCTTCCGCCCAGGCGGTGGCGGCAAACAGGCAGCAAACTAATAACCAAATACGCATCAACGTCCCTCTCCAGATGCAGGGGGTAAAAACCCATTTAACCAGTCGCAATTCGACGCGATTCCTAAGGGTCTTGACGACCCTCAGGGCAATATTGCTTTTAGTTATAGCAGCTTTAGTGCCGATCGCCATTTTTGGCGCGTTTACCAGGGTGCAGGAGGGCCGACTTGGAGATGACAATATCCGGCCAATAAAAAACCCGCCAGGTTCTGCCGGGCGGGTTTTGGTAAGTAAGCCTACACTGGCGCTAACGCAGGGCTCGAATCGGCTGGCTGTTTAACAGCTCCTCTTGCGCCTCTCGCTCGGCTCGGCTCGGTTCATCTGGTTTGGCCGGCGGCGGTGTGTACTCAGGGCGCGCTGCTTGCAACTGGCGTTTGGCCTCCAATTTTTCCTGATAGCTGTGGCGAGTCAGCAGCTGATAGACGAGTGAAAGCACTTGTAACAAGCCCCATAACCCCAGCAGCAACTTAATAATTTCCTTGATCTGATCCATTCCCTGCTCAATTGCCCCAAAGGCGATACAAAAGATCGCTGGCGCCATGAGCGTGGGCTGATCGTCCAGCTTAAGCGAAAAGGGGGTAAACAGAATCACCATTACGGTGATAATAAAAAAATGTACCCAGGCCCGCCCGGCGCGTCGAAACAACAACCAGGTTGCCAGGGTGCAGCCCACTGCTCCCACCAGGTAGATCATCCATGCGTATTCAAATTCGGTCATGTTTTCCACAAAACTACTCCAAAAAAATTGCGCTTAAATCCAGCGAACGCTAAACCCAACGAACACTAAACCCAAGGAACACTAAACCCAACGATCACTAAACCCAACGAATTATATGGTCTTCAAAATCTTCCTCGGCCACGTCCTGCTCACTCAACACCTGCCCGGCCACCGACATTCCGGCTTTATGGACAGAATCGGGATCGCCAGAGATCAACGGGTGCCAGTCGAACAGCGGTAAGCCTTGGTCGATTAGGCGATAGGCACAGGTTTCCGGCAGCCAATAGGTATCTTTTACCGATTCAGGGGTGAGCACCACGCATTCGGGTACCAGCTGCTGGCGCTGCTCATAGGCCTGGCAGCGGCAGCTCTGGTGATCCAGATAGCGACAGGCGACCTTGGTGTAATAGACATCGCCGCTGTCCTCATCTTCCAGCTTGTGCAGGCAGCATTTGCCGCAGCCATCGCACAGCGCTTCAAATTCGGTTTTGGACATCTCGCCAAGTTTTTTGGCGAGCCAGAATACCTGTTGCGCCATAGCGATTACTGGCCAGAGAGTTTGGAATTGAGCGCGCGCAGGCGGCGCTGTTCATCATCCAGCTGATCGCGCGGTGGCAACTGCAGGAAAAACCCTTTTTGATCCAGGCTTTCAGCTACCTTTTCGGCAGTTGTCTGTGCCAGCCTCTTGTCGGGAGTAAGCAGGATAACCATAGCCGGCTGGGGCGTGCCGAAGAGTTTGAGTAAATCTTCCGGTACCCGCGCCAGGCCCTCTTCCTTTTTTACGTAGAGGTACATGCCTTCTTCTTTAGAACTGCGGAAAATTTGACAAATTATCTTCATAAACAGATCACCGGATTGAGTTATTCGCTGGCGGGCCCAGCCCCATGGCCCTGGGCAATGTGCAACAAGCCCTCACCAATTATTGGATAGCGCCAGCCATTTAGCCGCTCGGGTAAGCGATATTCGCCCGTTTCCATCCCTGAGCGAACAATAAACTCGTAATCCTTTTTGCGAACCAGCACCTCCGGCGGAATCGCCCTGGCTTCGGCAGTGGTTCGCACAAATTGTTTTAGCGCTTTCATCAGAGGCCCTTCGCTCTGCGCCAAAGGGGGATTAAGGCCTCGCACATATC
>CBINKF010000603.1:0-2421 GCA_966251115.1 uncultured Cellvibrio sp. | reverse complement strand
AATGGCTGTGGCGCGACCTGATGCAAATTAAACCAGAGCGCCTCGCACAACTCGCTGGCCAGGCCCCCAACGACCTGCAGCGCGGCTGGTACAGCCTGGCAGTTATCGCCCAGGACAACCAACTGGACCTGGAGCAGCAGCAAACCAATCTCGAAGCCTGGGAGCAACAGTGGCCCAATCACCCCGCCCGAGCCAACCTGCCGGAGAACTTGCGCCTGCTGCGCAGCCTGATCGATCAGCAGCCGCGCCAAGTGGCATTACTCCTACCCCTTCAAGGTAAGCTGCAAGAGGCTGGACAGGCGGTCAGCGATGGTTTTTTTGCCGCCTACTACCAAGCGCAGACCAAGGGCCGGCATCTGCCCGAGGTGCGCCAGTATGACAGCACCGGCGATATAGTGGCCGCTTACCAAAAGGCTGTCGCCGATGGCGCGCAACTGGTAATAGGCCCGCTCGACAAAGATAAGGTCAACGAACTGAGCCTGCTCAACAGTTTCCCCGCCCCCCTGCTAACCCTCAACTATGCCGAATTGCCCCCGGCGGCGCGGGTTCCCAATTTTTACCAGTTTGGCCTGGCTGTAGAAGATGAAGCGCGTCAAGTGGCGCGACGCGCCTTTGCCGACGGCAACCGCCAGGCGATGGTATTGATTCCCGAGCAGGAGTGGAGCCAGCGCAGCGCGCGCGCCTTTGAGGAGGAGTGGAATAAACTGGGTGGCACAGTGGTTAGCCACAGCCAGTTTAAACCCGGCAGCAACTATTCCAACCTGGTAAAGGCGGCGCTGTTAATAGACGAAAGCCGCGAGCGCGCCAACGAAATGCGCGGCCTACTCGGCAAGCTGGAATTTACTCCGCGCAGCCGCAGCGATGTGGATATGATTTTCCTCATAGCCAACCCGGCGCAAGCGCGCCAGATTAAACCCACCTTTGCGTTCCACTTTGCGGGCAAAATCCCCGTATATGCCACCAGCCAGGTGTACTCCGGTGAAGCCAACCCCAAGGCCGACCGCGATTTGACCGGTGTGCGCTTCGATACCATGCCCTGGCTGTTCGATAACTCCAGTCCGGAAAAACTTGCAGTGCGCTCCGCCAGCAAAACCGCCGCCGTTTACGACCGTTTGCAGGCACTGGGGGTAGATGCCTTCCGCCTCTACGCGCGCCTGCCGCAATTGGCCCAGGCTGAGCAAATGCGACTGTACGGCACCACGGGCGCGCTGCACATGCAGCCCGACGGACGCATTGAACGCGAGCAATTGTGGGCGCGTTTCCGCGATGGCTACGCCCAACCACTGCCCATGGTAGTAGACGCCGATGAAGCCGCTCCCGAAACCGCGCCTTAGCAGTCCCATCTAAGTAATCCTATCCATGTGGTTTCGCCAACCCCCACCCAAGCCGCCGCTCAGTGCTGGCGGCAGTGCCGAAGCCAGCGCCGAGCGCTATTTGCAGGCGCGCGGCCTGGTCACCGTGTGCAAAAATTATCGCGCGCGCACGGGTGAAATAGATTTGATTATGCGCCAGGGGGACACCCTGGTGTTTATTGAAGTGCGCCTGCGCAGTCACCGAGGTTTTTCCTCTGCTGCCGAGAGTGTTAATCTGCGCAAGCAACAAAAGCTGATACGTACTGCGCAAATTTATTTACAGGAGCACCGCCTGCTCGACAGCCAGGCTTGTCGCTTTGACGTGATGGCCATAAATAGCAAAGCCCCCAGGGATGAAGACATCGAATGGATCAGCGGCGCCTTCGACGCCTAGGGCCTATTGACACCAGGCGCCCAACCAGCACTTTTTTCACGAGTTAATACATATGGAACAGCGGGTAATTACCCTATTTCACGAAAGCATCGAAGCCAAGATGCAGGCCGGTGAACAATTAGCGCCCTTAATTGCCGACGCCAGCCATTTAATTGTCAATGCACTGCTCAACGAAAAAAAAGTGCTCACCTGTGGTAACGGTATTTCCGGCGCTCAGGCACAAATTTTTACCGCTGCCCTGATTAACCGCTTTGAACAGGAGCGCCCCAGCCTGCCGGCACTCAACCTGGGTTCAGACTTCACCAGTCAAACTGCCATAGCCAGCGATTACAGTTACAACGATATTTTTGCCAAACCCATTCGCACTCTGGGGCAGGCGGGTGATATTTTGCTGCTCATCACCAGCAGCGGCAGCGCCAGCAATTTATTGCAGGCCATTAGCGCAGCGCACGATAAGGAGATGGCGGTGATTGCACTCACCGGGCGCGACGGCGGTGATGTTGCGGCATTGCTCGACCACCACGACCTTGAACTGCGTGCACCGCTGACGGTCAAAGCGCGTATTCACGAAGTGCATATGCTCAGTTTGTTTTGTATTTGCGATCTGATAGATCATCAACTTTTTGGAGGCTATTAATGCGCTCAGAGGCTCAACCCTCGCCCGCCCTCACTGCG
>CBINKF010000602.1:0-2427 GCA_966251115.1 uncultured Cellvibrio sp. | reverse complement strand
CGGTAACACCCAAAAAATTTGCCGAAGCAGTCTTGCAGCATTTAAGCAACGCCCAGGCACTGGAGGCGCCCGGCGGCCACCATATTATTTCCATCGAGGGCTGCGTGCCGCAGTTGATTGCGCAGTTTATCGAGCAGGCTTCTATGGCCAATATCAACACCAGCTGCGTGCAAAAAATTAAACCTCTGCCGTTGCTGTTAGGTGCCGATGCCAGCGGAGAATCTTCGTCATCAATGGCGACCTCATCGGCAGCGTCTTCGTCCTTTTCCTCAGCAAGCAGCAAGGAGCAGCAGCCATGATTAAAGTTGAGAAACTGTGTAAACAATTTGGCGGCCGAAAAAAACAGCCGCTAATTACCGCGCTGGATAATGTCAGTTTTGAATTGCGCGATGGTGAAATCACCGGCCTATTAGGATTGAACGGCGCGGGCAAATCCACGCTTATGCGTTTGATTTATGGCTTGCTCGCGCCTACCAGCGGTGAACTTTGGGTAGATGATTTCAACCTGCGCTACCAAGCCAATGAAGCTCGTCAGCGGCTGGGGGTGTTGCCCGATGACTCCGGCCTTTACAAGCGTCTGACGGCGCGCGAAAACATTCGCTATTTTGGCGAGCTGCAGGGCTTAGCGGCGGATGAGCTGGAGGCGAATATCAACCAGCTAATTCACTGGCTGGGCATGGAGTCCATCGCCGACCGCCGCGCCGAGGGCTTCTCGCTGGGCGAGCGGATGAAAACCTGCCTGGCGCGCGCCATAGTGCATCAGCCGCAGCATATTTTGCTCGACGAGCCCACCAACGGCCTGGATGTGATTACCACGCGCGCGGTGCGCAAATTATTGCAGGAATTAAAAAATGCGGGGCGCTGCGTGTTGTTTTCCAGCCACCTGATGCACGAGGTCAGCGGCTTGTGCGATCGCATCATTGTGATAGCCCAGGGACAGATTCGCGCCGATGGCAATTTGCAACAAATTCTCGACGCCGGGGGCGCCGCCAATTTGGAGGACGCCTTTGTCAATCTGGTGCAGTCCAGTACGCAGCTGGAGGGAGCTGTCCAATGAGCCAAGTAATTCAAAAACTGTTAATTGTGTTTCGCAAAGAGTGGCGCGATGCGCTGCGCGATAAACGCAGCCTGCGCATGGCATTTTTGCCACCGGTGTATTTTGCGGCGGTATTTGTGGCCACTGTGCTGTTTATTATCCATATTAAAAATGGCTCCACTGCCAGCGTTAACGACCCGATTAAATTACCGGTAATGGGCGCAGAATATTTACCGTCGCTGGTGGATTGGCTGGAAGAGCAGGGGGTGGATGTGCAGCCAGTAAGCGGCGACGCCTATCAGCAGGTGGAGCAAAAAAAGCTCGACTATGCGCTGATTATCCCCGCCGAAACGGCGCAGCAGTTTGCCGCTGGCGAGTCCGCCACCATCTGGCTGGTGTACGACGCCACCAACAATAAAATCCAGGGCAGCACCGGCTTTATCCGCCAGCAATTGTGGAGCTGGAATGGCCGCCTCGGCAGCCTGCGCCTGCTCGCGCGCGGCATAGCGCCCTCGGTCGCCAACCCCATCGCCATACGCGATATGAATATCGCCAGCGATGAAAAAATGGGCTTTTTTGTCATGGCAAGCCTGCCGATGTTTTTGGTGTTGCTCGCCTTTATTGGCAGTGTGGGTTTCTCGGCGGATATGACCGCGGGCGAGCGTGAGCGCCGCTCGCTGGAGTCGCTGTTAATTACACCGGCGCAGTCAGTTGCCATAATCGGTGGCAAATGGCTCACCAGTTTGCTGATTACGCTATTGGTGCTGTTGCTTGAGGTGGTATTGCTGGCACTCGGCTTCGCCTATGTGCCCTTTAACGATTTGGGACTGCGCGTGATCGTCACTCCTGGGGATTTGTGAGCAATTTTTGCATCGCTAATTCCCCTGGCCTTTTTTGCCATAGGCCTGCAGGTGAGCATCGCCATTTTTGCGCGCTCATTTAAGGATGCGCAGACCTTTATTGGACTGCTGGTGTTTATCCCCATGATTCCCATGTTTTATACCATGATGAACCCCAGTGCCTTTGAACCCTGGTTCAACTGGGTGCCGGTGTTGGGGCAACAGGTGGCTATTAAAGAGGTGCTGATGGGCGCGGATTTTTCCTGGCTGGCGCTGGGTCAATTCTGGCTGGTGTGCCTGCCGCTTACACTTGGATTGCTGCTGTTTACCGCGCGTCAACTGCGCAAACCCAAAATCGTTTATGGTGTTTAAAAACACGCAAAAAAACGCCCCATGCGGGGCGTTTTTTATTTTTCTGCGTTAACTCGTCGCAGGAAAAATTTTAGGGAACCTCTGAAAAATGTAGGCGAGGCAGTAAGCGCAAGGCAAAAACAGGTGAAAGAGCGGAGTTTATACGTCATAAATGAGCATTTTACTCGCTCCGCTCGCCCC
>CBINKF010000601.1:0-2427 GCA_966251115.1 uncultured Cellvibrio sp. | reverse complement strand
GGTCGCCACATGCATGCGCGTGTCGGAGGAGGCGTAGTAAATAAAAACTTCATTTTTTTCGTTGACTATCCAGCCATTGGAAAAAGCCACGTTGGACACATCGCCCACGCGCTCTTCGCCCTGAGGTGCAATAAAATGGCCGGCGGGGCGATGGGTTACTACCCAGGGGCGCTCCAGTTCGGTCATAAACATATAGAGCACATAGCGCAAACCGGCGGCGGTGTTGCGCACGCCGTGGGCCAGGTGCAGCCAGCCGTCGGCGGTTTTGATGGGCGCAGGGCCCTGGCCGTTTTTCACTTCTTTGATGGTGTGGTAAATCTTGGGGTCGACGATGACTTCCGATTTCACTTCGGCATTGGTCATGGTCTCGGTTAAACCCCAGCCGATGCCACCACCGCCGCCGACGCTGATAAAGCCATCCTGCGGGCGAGTGTAGAGTGCATACTTGCCATCGATAAATTCCGGGTGCAGCACCACGTTGCGCTGTTGGCCAGAATAGGTAATCAAATCCGGCAATCGCTCCCAGCCTATTAAATCTTTGGTGCGCGCAATGCCGCACTGGGCCTCGGCGGCCGAGGTGTCATCGGGGCGGGTTTCATCTTTGCGCTCGGTGCAGAAGAGGCCATAAATCCAGCCATCTTCATGGGCGGTTAAACGCATATCGTAAACGTTGGTGTCGGGGCGCTCGGTTTCCGGCAGGGTGACGGGGTAATCCCAAAAGCGGAAGTTGTCGATACCGTTGGGGCTTTCGGCAATGGCAAAAAAGGATTTGCGATCCACACCTTCCACACGCACCGCGAGAATATATTTACCCTTCCAGTAGAGCGCGCCCGAGTTAAAAGCAGCGTTAACGCCCTGGCGCTCCATTAAAAAGGGATTGGTACTTTCGTTGAGGTCATAACGCCAAAAAATCGGGGCGTGCTCAGCGGTGAGAACGGGGTTTTGGTAACAGGTGTAAATGCCATTATCCTGAACACGAGGCGAATTTTTTTTAGAAACCAATGCCTGGTGACTTTGCAGCAGTTGCTGCACTTGCTGTTTAAATTGACTCATTTAGGTTACTCCGGCCAATCGGGTCTTGATTCGGTAATTGCTGATCTTGATCAGTAATCGATTACATTTTTTGCGAAATTTTTTTTCGCGCTGCAGTCGCCACTGCAGCGCGCCAGAAGCATTTATGAATTGCGCAGCAGCTTTGCATCGCTGCTGTCATTTAGAACATCCGCCGGGGTATCTACGGGATAGTCTTCCAATTTTTGATACCAGTTAACCCACAGGAAAACACTGCACGCGGCGATAACCACCAGCGACACCATAAATTCCGGCCAGTGTTTAATTACCATGAAAACAGGTGATGCCATTAACGCGGTTTGCCAGACTATGCCCACCGCCACATTGATACTGTCGCGCTTAAAGGCGCGGTTGGGCTGCAGCTCGGGATGCTCTTTTTTCAACTCATCGAGCACGGGCTGCCAAAACCCCCAGGGGCGCACGCGCAGGTAAAAGTTTTTAAGCACCTGCATATCGTCTGCCGGTGTTAACAGCGAGCCGAGAATACAACCCAGAACACAGGCGATAAACATATAGGGGAAGGCGTAAATCGGCGCTATGTCGGTAAAAATCAGCGGGAAGGCAATGGCAAACCCGGCCACCATGCCCCAAAAATAACCGTAACCGTTAAAGCGCCACCAATACCATTTGATCAGGTTGGACGCGGTGTAACCGCCGTAGAGCGCACTCACAATCCAGCCGATGATTTGATTGAGACCGGGAATAAAAAAGCCGATAAACACGCCGAAGATGACAAACAAAATCGACACCAGATAGCTCAGCTTGACGTAGGTTTTCGCATCCGCATTTGGGTTGATGTAGCGCTTGTAAATATCGTTAATCACATAGGCGGGTGCGGCGTTTACCGTGGCGGCAAAGGTCGACATAAAGGCCGCCAGCAAACCGGCAATTAATAAACCCAGTAAACCCGAGGGAATTAATTTACCCGCCAGTACCAGCGGCAAAATCTGTTCAAAGTCGAGATTGCTGCCCATGGCTTTGAGGTCGGTCATATAAAAACCCAGGGCCAACAGGGTTAAGCCGGCGATGAGCATATAGCGCGGGAACAGCAGCACCAGGTTGACGAAACCGCTCATCTTGGCGGCCTCGGTGGGCGACTTGGCCGAGAGCACCCGCTGCATATCGTAGGTGGGCTGGGGCCCGGCCATGCTTTGCAGCACGCCTTTAAACAGCATCAACATAAAAAAGATGGCGAAGGGTGAGTAGCCATCGGCGGCAATTTTGTCATTGGCGGCCGCCAGTTTATCGCTCCAGTCCAAATGAAAACTGCCACCCAGCCACAGCTGGGTCCAGCCCTCTGGCACCAGGGTACTCAGCATTTCGGGCGAGACCCGCTGCATAGCGATGACCCCCACC
>CBINKF010000600.1:0-2436 GCA_966251115.1 uncultured Cellvibrio sp. | reverse complement strand
CCAACTGATCGCCAAGGACTACTGCACCAGCCAGAATATGCGTCTGCCAACGCAGATGGAGGCACTGTCCATTGCCGATGTGAACTCGGCCACCTGCGCCTTCCCGCTCGCCTGGAGCACCTGGACCTCCACCCTGGACCCCAGCGATGCCGGCCGCACAGCATTTGTCACCTACACCGGCCAATCGGCTTATCAGCTGATTAACAACTACCCGGGCAGCGTGGTTTGTACCACGGGCACCAGTGTGATTTCGTCGAGTTCAAGTTCATCCAGTTCGTCCAAAGCCTCCAGCACGCCCAGTTCGGTACCCAGCTCCAGCAGCTCCAGTGTGATCAACACCGGCGTGGACTTGGCGCTTAACGCCGCGGTGGTCGCCTCTTCCAACGAAAGCCCCACCTGGGATGCGCACTACGCCGTGGATGGCCTGGCAACCACTCGCTGGTCGAGTGAAGCCACCGACGCCCAGTGGATTTACCTGGACCTGGGTGAGGTAAAAACCATCAGTCAGGTAGTTCTGGTGTGGGAAACTGCCTATGGCAAGGGTTACCAGATCCAGGTATCCAACAACGCCAGCACTTGGACCAGCATTTACACCACCACCAATGGTACCGGTGGTCGTGAGGTGCTGAATGTGAACGGCAGCGGCCGCTACGTGCGCATGCTGGGAACCCAACGCGGCACAGGCTACGGCTATTCACTGTGGAGTTTTGAGGTTTATGGCGGCGCTGGTGCCAGCAGCTCCAGTGCGGCGGCGGGTACCAACCTGTCCATGAACAAACCGGTGATAACCTCAACATACGAGAACGCTGGCCTGACTGGCAACTTTGCAGTGGATGGCAACGCCAACACCCGCTGGTCCAGCCAGTTCCTCGACAACCAATGGATTTACGTGGACCTGGGTGCGGTGAAAAATATTTCCCGGGTTATTTTGAATTGGGAGAACGCTTACGCCAAAGCCTACAAAATCCAGGTATCCAACGATGCCAACGCCTGGGTGGATGTCTATACCGAATCTAACAGCGACGGCAATATCGACGATATCAATGTCACCGCCAGCGGCCGCTATGTGCGTATGCTCGGCACCCCGCGCGCTACCGGTTGGGGATTGTCGCTGTGGGACTTTGACGTTTGGGGGAATTAACTTTTAACTGTCGAGGTGCAAACCACTCAATAACCCTAAACCTGCAACAACATTAATTGCTCAACGAAAAAAGGTGCCCAAGTGGCACCTTTTTTATTGGTTGTTTTAAAAAGCTGTTTTAATCCTGCGTAAAAAATTTAGCGATATTTTCTGCATCGCCCATCGCATCCTGATAACCCAGCTTAATCAACTCGCTGATAAATTCCCGTGCAAACAGCAAATAACTCGCGGCGGTAGCACCGCCGCCACGGGCGGTAGCACCTATGGCGCGCAGGAAAAAGCGCACACTATTGGGCAGGTAGCGAATGTTGCGCCCGGCAATTACATCCAGCGGGCTGGAGGGTGAAATAACCGTGCAATCCACGGGGCGTAAATTGATGCCGTTGGCTTCAAGCTGCTCTTGCGGCACCAGGCGCAGCAATTCGTTCATGCGCTCCAAATGCTCGATATCACTATCCAGGGCATCCACAAACGCACTGTTAAATAAATGGCCGACAATTTGCCCCATGGAGGGTGAATGGCGCAGCGGCACCCGTTTGTTGGCGCGCACCGCTTTGAGGTTGCCACTCACGCCCACCACCATGAGCTTATCTGCCCCTAAATGCAACGCGGGGCTGATCGGGGCCAGCTGGCGCAGCGCGCCATCACCAAAATATTCGCGATTAATGCGCACCGCCGGGAAGATGGTGGGGATAGACGCAGAGGCCACTAAATGCTCCAGGCGCAAGTGCGTTGCCACCCCAGCGCGCCGGTAGCGCTGCCAACCGGGAATATCCGGATGCCCCTGAAAAAAACTCACCGAGTGCCCCGAGGTGTAGCCTGTCGCAGAAACAGACACCGCCAGAAGCTTGCCAGAGTTAATGGCCTTTTCGATATTTTCAAAGGGAATGGCGGTGCCCAGCAGCGTCCACAAGGGCGCGTTGTCGAGCAGCGAAAGTGGTTTGTGTTTACCTATACCGTGGTTAAACAGTGATAGCGCCACACTACTCAGCCCCTTGGCCAAATCACCCCAGCCGTGTTTGTAAACCTGGCTGATATCCAGGTTCTCCCAAATATTGGCGAGAGTGAGTACCGAGCTGCGAAAATTACCCGGATGAGCCGCAATCGCCAGCGCATTAATCGCCCCGGCAGAAGTACCGCAAATAATCGGGAAAGGATTTTTCATATTGTGAGGCGCAATTTCAGCCAAGGCTTTAAGTACACCCACTTGATAGGCAGCGCGCGCGCCGCCGCCAGTAAGAATTAACGCTCGTCTCAGTGCTGTTATTATGCCCCGCCCTAGTGGCCGGGGTTCT
>CBINKF010000599.1:0-2451 GCA_966251115.1 uncultured Cellvibrio sp. | reverse complement strand
CTTCACGATGAAAACCACCGATACCGGTGATTTCCAAATCGGTTTTAAAAGTGGCAGCGTCGATGGCATTGGCCAGAAGTGGATATTCTTCAAAAACGGTAATGATCCTTACGGCTTTGCACGCGATGGCCAATGGCACGAAGTCGTGATCCCCATGAGCGAACTGGCCAAAGATCTGGACCTGTTTGATATGCGCCAATTGCTGCAAGTATTGGGCACCGGTGAAACCACGGGCATCAGCATTGACGATGTGTGGATTTCTGGCGGCCAGGCGGCAAAAGACCCAGGTACTAACGGCACAGTGGTAAATCGCGCGCCTACAGCGGCTATGACCAGTTCTATCCTCGGCGGTGTTGCGCCAGCGGTAGTAACTTTTGACGGCAGCAAATCGAGTGATGTCAATGGCGATGCGCTGACCTATACCTGGGACTTTGGCGATGGCACTACCGACACAGGTAAAACAGTTAACCACACTTACCTGAGCGAAGGTTCTTATCACGTCACATTGACGGTGAGCGATGGCGAGCTGAGTGCAAGTTCACGCAACTTTGTGTTGATCGACAAAAACTACACAGGGGCAAAAAGTCCGAAACGCGGCCTGGGTTATGGCAACCATTCAGTGGAAGATATGACGGTTATGTCCAAGGGCATTAGCTGGTGGTACAACTGGAGCCACAAACCCGACCTGGCCATTCAGGATATCTACCCACAATTTGGCGTAGAGTTTGTGCCCATGGCCTGGAATGGCAACTTTGATGAAGCGGGAATGCGCGCTTACATCGCCAGCCATCCAGACGTGAAATATATCCTGGCGTTTAACGAGCCCAACTTCCTCGATCAAGCCAATATGACACCTTCGCAAGCTGTGGCTCAGTGGCCGCGCCTGGAGTCTATTGCCAACGACTACAACTTAAAAATTGTCAGCGTGGCGATGAACTATTGCGGCAACTGCAACAGTGAAAACGGTACTACTTACTACAGCCCCTTCGATTACCTGGATGACTTCTTCAAGCTCTGCCCAACCTGCCGTGTGGATGCTATTTCTATCCACGCTTACATGCCCGATGTAAACGGTGTTGAGTGGTATGTCGATCAATTCAAAAAATACGGCAAGCCCATTTGGTTGACGGAATTCTCCGCCTGGGAAACCACGACCACTCTGCCACTGCAAGAAAAAATGCTGATTCAAGTCGTGGATTCACTGGAAACCAATGCAGATCTGCAACGCTATGCCTGGTTTACCGGTCGTCGCAACGGTCACCCCTACAACGGTTTGTTCGACTATCGTCAATCCGGTGTATTGGCCGAACTGGGCAGCATCTACGTCAACATGCCGCAGCACGGCGATATAGCGCAAAACTCTCTGCCTAAATTAATGCAGGCAGAAAACTATGCCGCTCGCGCTAACGCCCGCGTGGAGTTGACCCAGGATGTTTCCGGTTTCCTCAATGTCAGCGACACTGCCGCTGACAGCTGGATGGAATACAACGTCAGTGGCCAAGCCAACACCTATACACTCAATGCCCGCGTTGCGAGTGAAACCGGCGGCACTATTGATGTGTTGGTTGATGGCACCAAACAAGCGACCATTAATGTACCTGCCACTGGCGGCTTGCAAACCTGGGATAATGCCGGCGCGCAGCTTAGCCTGGCGGCGGGTTCACACAAACTGCGTTTGGTATTTAATGCCACAATCAACCTCAACTGGGTGAAGTTCACTGTAGGTTCGGCTTCAAGTTCTTCTTCAAGCTCATCCAGCAGTGTGCTTAGTTCTTCCAGTTCTTCGAGTGTGGTGTCTTCTTCCAGCAGCTCGGTGGTAAGCAGTTCTTCATCCAGTGTGGTGAGCAGCTCCTCGAGTTCAGTAGTTAGCTCTAGCAGTTCAGTCGCCAGCTCCAGCAGTTCAGACAGCGGTGTACCTGTGCTGGTATCTCAAGGTGCAACTGTCACTGCCAGCAGCGAACTGCAAGCCGCCGCCAATGCCGTTGATGGCAATGGCGGTACACGCTGGGAATCTGCGCACGCGGTAGATCCAAGCTGGATTATGCTTGACTTGGGCAGTGCGAAAAATCTGTCGCAAGTGGTCATTGACTGGGAAGCAGCAAACGCGGCGGATTACAAAGTACAAGGTTCCAACAACGGTTTGGGTTGGACTGACCTGGCCAGCGTTACCGGCGGCACTTTTGGTAATCGCACCGACACCTTGAGTGTAACTGGCAGCTATCGCTATGTGCGCGTTTACGCCACAGCGCGCAGCGCGGGCAACGGCTGGGGCTACTCCATTTGGGAACTTAAAGTGTTTGCCGGTGGCAGCGCCAGCAGCTCCTCTGCAGTGAGCAGTTCTTCTGTAGCGAGCAGTTCGTCTGTCGTGAGCAGTTCCTCTGCAGTGAGCAGTTCTTCGGTTGTTAGCAGCTCATCCAGTTCAGTCGCTGCAGGTGCAAACCTCGCGCTGAA
>CBINKF010000598.1:0-2452 GCA_966251115.1 uncultured Cellvibrio sp. | reverse complement strand
GCCAGCTTAAAAGTACCCTTTACCGCGCGCATAAATTGCGCTTCGTCTATGCCAAGCAATTTATGGAAAGTTTGCATAGTGGGAATAGTGGCCTCACCCACCCCCACAGTGCCAATTGCCTCGGACTCTACCAGGGTAATATCAATGAGTTTACCCATGGATTTGGATAGCACTGCCGCGGCAATCCAACCGGCGGCACCACCGCCGGCAATAACCAAGCGTTTTACACCACTAGTTCTTTGTATGTCACTGTTCACTGCGACCTCTTGCATACGCGTTTTTATTTAACCTGTTATTGAGCTACTTTAAGTTGCTGTTGGTTGCGCTTATCAATCAAACGTTGCACATTACTTAATGACGCCAACACAAAGTGGGCAAGCGCCAAAAAGCCTGTGCGATTCAACCTGCCTAGGGCGGCATCGTCCAGAGCGCGTAACTTTTCTTCGTTGATGGTGTAATTGCCAGTAAGATCGACCTTTTCACGATCATTAAATTCTATTTCCAGGCGCACTGGTTCAATCAATTCCAGCTCTTCAAACAGTGCGAACATGGCCTTACTCATCTCCATACCTTCGTGGATAACGCCCAGAAGCCCGCTCACCTTTTCCAGGTAGGGGCTGTTGCCACCGTATTCCAAAAAGACTGGTTCACCCTCGTCACCAGTGCTTATGCGCGGACTTTCCATATTCACCAACACCATGGGTACTTTGACCATCTGGCCATCCTGCTCCTCTTCGCGAAAGCCGATTAAAAACGGTTCGCGATTAATCACCGCTGGCACATAGTGCGCATCCCAACCCTGTTCGGTTAAAAACAGGTTCTGTCCTTTTTCAAAACCCAGGAGCACAACTGACTGGAACTCATCGGTTTGGCCGTTTTTACGAAACAGTATCGGATACTCTTTTTGCAACTCGCGAAACTCTGTGGGAAAAACCAGGGTATTGCTAACCGCATCGCCAAATTCAGCGCTTTTGCGCGTAATAATTTTCAGATCTTTGTGATTAATATTGTTGAGTAATTCGTTTTTCATTGCCGCTCTATGCTCCAGGTGCGAATTTTAAATTATTAAATTTTCCCGGGAGGAAAACTGTAGTTTTGCAGGTAGTTAAGCAGAGCCCGGTTAGTGGGCAAGCCATCCATAAATTTTTTTACCTTGCTGCGCATCTCATTGATCCGCTGCAAGGCTTTTTCTGGATAGTCGTTGACCCGCTCATAGGCGCGCATTTGGGTTTCGAAGCCCATGCCATAGAGTACGTACACATAGCTGGCTGCCGGGAACAACTCCTCCACAAACGGAAAATCGCGCAGGTAGGGCGGACGATGGCGCCAAAGGCTGAGCAGATCGCGCAGCTGCTCGGGTATAGCGCTGTCGCTGGTGGCATCGCGCCAATAGTCCGAATCGCGTCTTTCGCTCAACACATAGTGCAATTTAAGAAAATCTATAATGCTGTCCCACCGATGCTGGGAATGCTTGTTGAATCGCGCTGCGACTATATCCATTTGGCTGCGCACAGCGGGCATTTCGTCGCGGATAAAATTGGCAGAAAGTTCGACCATTGCCAAGGCTGAGGCTTCCAGAGGCTCAATAAAGCCAGCCGCCATACCAACAGCTACACAGTTTTTATGCCAGAACTTGGCGCGATGTCCGGCTTGTATATGCAATTGGCGGGTATTCAATTGTGCGGCTTTATCTGCGCCTATGGTCTGGGCGGCGTAATCTCGCAGCTGCTGTTCCGCCTGATCGTCACTGATATAGCTGCTGGCGTAGACGTGACCGACGCCGCGCCGACTGGACAGGCCTATATCCCAGATCCAACCCGCCGTTTGCGCGGAGCCTATAGTTGCCGAGGCTATAGGGCTGTTTTCATCCAGGTAAGGCACTTGCGTGGCAATAGCGCGATCATTTACCGACAGGTGTTGCTTGCTAATAAAAGGAATCCCCAAATGCTCACCGAGAAGCAAGCAGGCGGTGCCGCTGCAGTCGATAAACAGGTCGCCAGCTATTTGCCCCTGAGCTTGGGTTTCCAGTGCGGCTATATCACCCTGTTCGTTATTAATAACCTGGATAACATGATCCAGCACATGTTTTACCCCCAGGTTTTGGGTGCAATGGCGCTGCAACATCTGGCCAAATTTTCCCGCATCCAGGTGGTAACCGTAATTGACTACTGCGGCAAACTCGGGGGTCGCCAGCTGCTTGGGCGCGCGGCCCGCATCGCATAAATGCCCCTGTTCACATACGGTATCGGCAAAACTCTGGCCGCTAAAATGCTGGCGCCAGGCGGCATAGAGGTTGGCCTCACCCTGGCCGCTGGGCAGGGTGAAGGGATGGTAGTAGCGATCATCGCTGCGGCCGTTGCGACTGCCAACAAAAAGCGACCCCTGTTTGAAGGAGGCCTGGAACTCGCGTAAAAACTCGGTTTCCGAAAGGCCGATGCGAGACAGACTGGAA
>CBINKF010000597.1:0-2459 GCA_966251115.1 uncultured Cellvibrio sp. | reverse complement strand
AAAACTAAAGACGTCCCAGGACGTCTTTTTTTATTCCTGAAATCCAGCTAATTCAACAAGTTGGCGCCCCTTTAAGTCTCACAAAATCCCACACCTTCCCACCCCCAATGTATTCCACGTTGTATTCCAGGCACTTTATGCCAATATTTGGGAATACATCAAATTGCGGAGAAATGGCTTTGCGTTTGTCGGGTATAAACAGACATAAGCAGATGTACTACATTGCTTGAAAAGCCCGATCCTGCTGATTGCAAGATGTGTATTGTGCTGCAACACACTTCTTGCCAAAGGGGCGAATTCGGCTCTCCCCTTTAAACCCCATCGAGCAGGGGGCATTGCTGTTGCCGCCCCCGACGACCTAAACCATTTATATCTGCGCTCTAACCCATCCAGCGAATGCCGCTGTTCGCCAGCTATTCCTAAAATTGCAGCCTAATTAAATCTTGCCAAGCACTTTAAGGATGCCGTTATGCCTGGTCAGATTTTCCGCGGCTTTTCCATGCGCGCGTTTTTGCCATTGCTGTTGGGGTTGAGCCAGAGCGCAAATTCAACGGTAAATCCAGGAAACCTCTACCTTGCGAAGCCGAGCGCTCCAATATCCCCATCCCTCCCAACTAGCAGATCTTGCTAGTATTGCTATATTCAAACCCTCAGCCTGTTGGGCATAGCTGCCCAGCCCACATCGGATTTCCAAAGAGCTCTTCATGCAGTCACTCATTAACAAAATCATCGATCAGGTCGATCAAGTTTTGCTCGGCAAGGACCAGCAGGTGCGCCTGGCGCTGGCCTGTTTATTTGCCAAGGGCCATTTACTCATTGAGGACCTGCCGGGCATGGGCAAAACCACCCTCGCCCACTGTTTGGCCAAGGTGTTGGGCTTGAACTTTGAGCGCGTGCAGTTCACCAGCGACCTGCTGCCGGCAGATATCCTCGGGGTGGCGATTTTTGAGAGGGAGAGTGGCGCGTTTAAATTTCACCCTGGGCCGATCTTTACCCAGGTACTGCTGGCCGATGAGATTAACCGCAGCTCCCCCAAAACCCAGAGTGCGCTTTTGGAGGCCATGGAGGAGGGACAGGTGACCATCGAGGGAGCCAGCCGCCCCCTGCCAGCGCCATTTTTTGTGATTGCCACGCAAAACCCCCTTAGCCAGAGCGGTACCTTCCCGCTGCCGGAGTCGCAACTGGATCGCTTTTTAATGCGCATTTCCCTGGGCTACCCCAGCCCCGCTTCCGAGCGGTTGTTGTTTGAAGGGGTGGACCCGCGCGCGCGTATTCGCGCTATGGCGCCACTGGTGGATGAGGCCCAGTTGGCGGCGATTCAGCAGCAGGTGCAGCAAGTCAACGCTGCGCCAGCAGTGTTGGATTATGTGCAGCGCCTAGTGGCCTTTACCCGCAGCGATGGGCAGTTTAACTACGGCCTTAGCCCGCGCGGAGCCCTGGCGCTGGTGGCGGCAGCCAAAGCCTGGGCGCTGATTCACGGGCGCGATTATCTGGTGCCGGAGGATGTGCAAGCGGTGCTGCCCGCGGTTGTTGGTCACCGCGTGCGCGGCAGCGGCCAGAGCCTGCAGGGCGAGCCGCTGGTGCAGCGGCTGCGCGACAGTGTGGATGTAATCAGCTAGCCATGGCCAATCGCTTGTACCAAAACTGGCGCAGTTACTGGCAGCGCCGTATGGAAAACTGGCTCGACAAGCGCGTGCCCATAGCCACCAGCCACAAGCTTAATCGCCATAACCTCTACACCTTTCCCAACCTCCAGGGCCTGCTTTACCTGGCCGCCCTGCTGGTGGTTTGGGTAATGGGCACCAACTACCAAAACAATTTGATATTGGGGCTCTGCTACCTTATGGCCAGTATATTTGTCGTGGCCATTCTGCACGGCTATGCCAACCTCGCGGGCTTAAGCATCAGGTTTATTGGTGCCGAACCTGTATTTGCCGGCGACAAAGCGGGCTTTGTGGTGGAGCTGAGCAGCGACCACCGCCAGGGGATGGAAAATATTCGTCTGCGCTGGGACGGCAGCGAAGCCGACCCCATCAGCCTCAGCCCAGGCGAACCCCAGCGGGTGACTATCTGGATTAGCGCCAATCAGCGCGGCTACTGCCACCCGCGTCGACTGCTGCTGGAAAGCTATTTTCCCCTGGGCATTATTCGCTGCTGGACCTGGCTGCGCCTGGACGCCAGGGTGCTTGCCTACCCTCGCCCGCTGCCATTAGAAGAACCTCGGGCCGCAACCGCCAGTGGCCAGGAGGAAGGTCAGGGACAATTAAAGCGCGGGGAGGAATTTCAGGGTTTGCGCAGCTATGTCCCCGGCGACTCGCTCAAACATATCGCCTGGAAGCAATTTGCACAGGAGCGCGGCCTTTACACCAAGGAATATCAGGAGCCGCTATCCAGCGAAAAATGGCTGGACTGGGACAGCTTGAGCTACGACCAGGAGGATCGCCTGGCCTGCCTCTGCC
>CBINKF010000596.1:0-2465 GCA_966251115.1 uncultured Cellvibrio sp. | reverse complement strand
CACAAAAGCGATATCGAGCGCACGCTGCGCGCCTGTTTGGCAAAGGTGCCGCGCCGGTTAAAGCCGAGCCAGTGGTTGCAGCGCCGGTTGCCAAGCCAGAAATGGACACCGACGGTGACGGCG
Organism: uncultured Cellvibrio sp.; assembly: GCA_966251115.1. Lineage (GTDB taxonomy): Bacteria > Pseudomonadota > Gammaproteobacteria > Pseudomonadales > Cellvibrionaceae > Cellvibrio. Next base: position 2,342 of record CBINKF010000596.1, on the reverse strand, counting down.
TTGTGGATTCCAAAGACCAGTGCGCCGATACCCCTAAAACCAACAAGGTGGATGCGGTAGGTTGCTCACTCAAGCTGACCGAAACCGTGTCTATCAAGCTGAACATCACCTTCGATTCTGCCAAATCAGTGATCAAGCCGCAGTTTGATGACGAAGTGAAAAAGCTGGCTGACTTTATGAATCAGTACGCCGACACAGTGGTTACGGTAGAAGGTCACACTGACAGCCAGGGCGCCGATGCCTACAACCTCAAATTGTCCCAAAGCCGTGCCGATGCGGTTAAGGCCGATTTGGTTGCCAACTATGGCATTAGCGCAGATCGCGTAACTGCCAAAGGGTTCGGTGAAACTCAACCTATTGCTGATAATGCGACTGCTGCTGGCCGCGAAGAAAACCGTCGCGTAGTGGCTCAGGTATCTACCAAAGTTACCAAAACCGAAACTCGCAACTAAGTGATATCACTTGGTGAATAACCAAGTGACTCACCAAGCGAAATCTAGGTTAAAAAAACCGGCCTCGGCCGGTTTTTTTGCGTCTGGGTTTTGAATGGCAGGCCCTAATTTGTTAGCACTGGCGTCACGTGCCAGTAATCTATATCGGCGTAAGCCTGGCTGGTGGGATTATCGCTGGCGCTGAACAACCCCATTTGCGCTCCCACCCAACGGCCGACTTTGGCACTAAATTCTTTTCCTATGACGGTGTAAGCAATACCATCCAGGCTAAAGCTAAAGTTGGCTTTGGCGCCTGGGTGCATAGTCATACGCAGGTAGACGGGGGCATTTTGCGCAAGTTCCAGTTTGGCTTGCGGTGTCTCGCGGCACAGGGCCTCCACGTCCTGGCAGGTCATTAACACCACCTGGGTTTTACCCTTGTGTTGGCGCAGTCCGAGCCAGGCGTAGTCGTAACCGTAGAGCAACAGGCCGGCGCGGTCGTTGTTGTCGCGGCTTTGCAATTGCAGTTTTACCGTCACCTGAAACTCGGGCGCGGGTAGTTTTTGCAGCAGCAGTGCCGGGCTATTCCAGAGGTTTTCATTGTTGAGGGCAAGCGGGTCGTGCTGGCTGAACAGGCGAAGTTGTCCGGGGTTTGCGGTTAGCGAGTACCAACCAGCCTGCCAGTTGGCATTCCATTGCCACTGCATACCCAGGCTGGCCTGGGTAAATTCGTCGCTGGTGGCTGGTTCGCGAATGGCAAAATTACCGCGCACGGGTTTGGCATAGGTTTGCACTGGTTCCCCCACCCCCTGAGCATTGGGGTTTTGCCCCATTTGCGGCCAGCCGTCTTTCCAGCGCATAGGTTGTAAATGCACTACCCGGCCGTAGGGGCCCTTGTCCTGAAAATGGAAAAACCAGTCCTGACCGTCGGGGGTATCCACCCAGGCGCCCTGGTGGGGACCATTGGTGGCTGAGTTGCCCTGCGCCAGCACAATTTTGTCGGTGTAGGGACCATAGATATTTTTGCTGCGGAACACAGATTGCCAGCCAAACTCAACGCCGCCGGCGGGGGCGAAAATATAGTAGTAGCCGTCCTTTTTATAGAGCTTGGGACCTTCGAGGGTGCGATAGTCTGGCAGCAGATCGCCATTTACTACCACTGGCCCGGATTGGTCGAGTATCTTGCTGGCGTCCGGTGCCATGCGTCTGAGGGTCAGGCGGTTGTTGATCCCGGCGCGGCTTTTGGCCCAGGCGTGCAGCAAATAGGCCTGGCCATCGTCATCCCACAAGGGCGTTGGGTCGATAATGCCCTGGCCTGCCAGCAGCAAGTGCGGCTGGCTCCAGGGGCCGCGGAAATTTTTGGCGGTTATCACATAGATGCCGTAATCCGGGTCCGGGTAAAAAATCCAGAATTTGCCGGCGTGATAGCGCAGGCAAGGAGCCCAGACGCCCTTGCCATGCTGCGGCAGCTCAAAAACCTCGAGCGGAATCTGCCGCTCCAGTGCATGGCCCACCAGGGTCCAGTTGACCATGTCCGGCGACTCCAGCAGCGGCAGTGCGGGTGAGCTGTTAAAACTGGATGAGGTCATGTAATAGGTTTTACCCACGCGGATCACATCGGGATCGGAATAATCGGCGTGGATTACCGGGTTTTGATAGCGACCATCACCCAGATCTGCCTGCCAGGCGAGTGGATGGCTGGGGGTTTTAAGCGGAGTTTGGCTGCAGCCAAGTAAAAAGCAGCAGAGGCAGGCCAAGCGGAATCTAGCAGCCATGTGCGTCATAAGCATGTCCGGTCATTATATTTGTATAAAAATTGGCCTCGAGTATAACCTCAAGGCCTTGACCGAATATATTTTAAGTGCCGATTTTTAGGCTTGTGTCTTTCTTGTTTTAGACCTGAGTCTTGTC
>CBINKF010000595.1:0-2483 GCA_966251115.1 uncultured Cellvibrio sp. | reverse complement strand
CTTGCTCAAGTCTGCATTCGGGTCCAGGCCCGGGATGGGGGCAATGCCATAGGTTTGCTGGAGTTTGTTGTTGACGGCAGAACTCTCGAGTTCTGAGTCCACCTGCTGGAGCAGGCCGAGCAGGGCACCTTTTAAATCCTGGCGCGGGTCTGCCTTGGTGGCAGAGAGCCTATCTTTCCCGGGGTTAAGCCCGCCTGATACACCTTTAAGTAAGGCTGACTCTTTAACATTACCGGTGAGTTTAAGCGCAGCGGTTGAGGGTAAATCCACCTTGCCCAAGGCCTTGCCATAGGGTTGTGGCGATTGCGACTTTTCCAACTGAGCGCTGGCTACTTCCTGTTTGGTACCCTCTTGGGTCGAGGTTGCACTTAGCTTAGCCAGCTGATTTTCAAAAAATACCCCGGATTTGCCCAGCGCGCGCGCCAGCTCCCGCGCTTGGCTCAGTTGGGCGGGTTGACGCCATTGCTGGGCGACCTTGGCGAGCGCCTGTTGCAGCTGACTGGAGAGCCAGGCCTGGCGCTCAGAAGCGGGGAGCTGCTGGATTTTCTGCAGTATCGGGGCGAGGCTGCGCAGCACATCGGGGCGGGAATCTTTGCCGGGCAAAAGCGCAGCCAGCGCCTGGCTCAATATCTGGTGGTTTTCCGGGGTGATGGCCCGGGCGGCGGCATTGGCATTGAGCAGAGGCGTTAAGCGCAGGATTTTTGCCAGTTGCGCCAGGTCTTTGGTTTTGTCGGCAGAAACCAGCAACTGTTCCAACTGCTGCAAATCCAGGTCGCTGTTGCCTATGGCTCCCTGAATTACCAGGCGCTGGCTGGCATCCAGTTTAAGCAGTAAAAGCTGCCCGGCGTTTAGCGGTTGGTCGGTGTAGGTTAACAGCACCTGGCCTTTTATACTGACTTGCGCCAAACGCAGCTGGGCGCTCTCCAGCATGGCCAGTTGGGTCATCAGCTGTTTGCTCAGGGCTTTAACGGCGGGAGCTTCGGAGCTGGTGTTTATTTGCGTCAGCTGATTTTTAAGCTGTTCCGTCAGCTGTGCCCTTGCTTCGGCGGGAACTGTGTTGATCTCTTTTACGCGGGCGATTAACTGGTCGCCAAGCTTGGCACCCAGCACCTTGGTAAGAGCCTGGAGGACTTGCGACTGATTCAATTGTAAATCCTGAATCAGTCGCCGATTAATATTGCCTGCATCCATTGGTCAGCTTTGTTTAAGGTGGGTGTTAAGGTTAGCCATTATGGGTACTTTAGGTATCAACGGGCATATTTACGGTTATCGGGCTGTAACCTCGCGCTGAGATGTTTATAATCGCGCAGCCTTTAATTCACTAAACCCAAGGTTGTGAAGATTATAGCGGCATTGGGCCGAAATCCTTCAGCTATTCGACCTCTACCCCTGGGTCGGCCTGGTTAAACCCCCGGGTTAGGTGACATCTAATTGTTTTTCGCCAGAGTGACTTTCTTTGACTGTTGAGCCCCCACTACTTGAGCTGCGCGATTTTGGCTGCGAGCGCGATGAGCGCGTGCTCTTCGCCGGCGTCAACCTTAAGCTGCTGGCGGGCGAGACTTTGCAGGTTTTAGGTGCCAATGGTGTCGGTAAGACGACCCTGCTAAGGGCGTTGGCCCGAATTAATGCTGATTTTTGCGGTGAAATCCTGTTCCGCGGGTTCCCTCTGGCTGAAGTCAGTTGGGACTATGCCAACGATTGCCTCTATCTCGGCCATATGCCGGGCATTAAAAAATCCTTGAGTCCCTATGAGAACCTGTGCTGGTATGCCGCCCAGACAGAGGTTGCGGGCCAGTTGCAAGTGGCATTGGACAAGGTTGGCCTAAGCGGTTATCAGGATACCCCCTGTTTTCAGTTGTCTGCCGGGCAGTTGCGGCGAGTGGCGTTAGCCCGCTTGCATTTATCCCGCGCCAGCTTGTGGATACTGGACGAACCATTTACCGCCATCGATAAACGCGGGGTTCAAGCTCTGGAAGCATTGATTGCCAGCCACTGCCGCGCCGGTGGGGCTGTGGTAATGACCTCGCACCAGGATTTGCAGATTCCCGGCTTGCGCCAGTTGGATCTACAGCAGTATCGCCCGACAGGCACTGGGCCGGTGCCCGTGGGGGACTGGCAATGAAGCAGGTGCAACTCCAGGCGCAGGGCTCAGGCTTTAATGCTGCCTTCAGGCGCGATTGGCTAGTCGCTATTCGCCACGGCGCGGATCTGGTAAACCCGCTGGTGTTTTTTCTGATAGTGATCACCCTGATTCCGCTGGGGATAAGCCCGGAAAAATCGGTACTGGCACTTTTGGCACCGGGAATCTTATGGGTAATGGCACTGTTGGCCACGCTCCTATCACTGGACGGCTTGTTTCGCGGTGACTACGAAGACGGCTCCCTGGAGCAAATGCTCATCAGCCCGCACCCGCTCTATTTTGTAGTGCTGGCCAAGGTGGCGGTGCATTGGTTGACTACTGGATTACCGATTACATTAATGGC
>CBINKF010000594.1:0-2487 GCA_966251115.1 uncultured Cellvibrio sp. | reverse complement strand
CGGCACCTGGTGGCGCCACAGCTCTTCCCCGGTGTTTTCATTCAGCGCCAGAACTTCACCGGCGTAGGTGGCGACCATCAACAAACCCTGCTCTGCCCCTATACCGCCAACGATTTGGTAATTGGCATCACCATTTTCAAAGAAGCTTTTAATCCAGGCCCACAAACCCAACTTTTGCTGGTTAATTTTGCGCGACCACAGCTTTTTACCCGTTTCGGCATTCATGGCCACCAGTAAACCCTGGTAGTCGACCGCGTAAATTTTATCGCCATCGATGGCCGGAGTCAGGCTGGTGAAACCTTTACTTTGGCCATCGCCAATACCATGACTCCAGACTTTGTCGAGTTTTACCGTCGTTTTAAAATCCACCAGCTCCATAGGTTCGTTGCCCGTTTTTTTACTGAACAGCGAACAACTGGATAAACTGAGTAAACCTGCCAGCAACAGCCAGCGGCCAGACTTTGCCGAAATTGGCATCATTGAGCTTTCTCCTCAGATGCGGGTGCTGCTGCGTCGGCTGCAGGTGCAGCCTGGCTGGCAGATGCGGCATCCGGAGCCTTCAAATCATCGATTTTCATTTGCAGCAGCATATAGCGCTCTTGTTGTTGAGGCGTGGTGGCAGACAATGCTTTTTGATAAGCCGTGCGTGCTGCATCCAGATTGCCTTGTTGTTTTAAAATATCGCCGCGCACTTCGTCATATTCGGATGCAAAGGCCGCTGCAGGTTGCTGCTCCGTCAATTGCGCCAGGGCTTGATCGTAAGATTTTTGCGCCGCGAGAACGCGCGCCAATCGCAGATGCGCCACCTGGCTGGTAGCAGCATCGGGTTTGGCAGATAAAACCCAATTTAGTTCAGTTGCCGCCTGATCTAATTTATTGCTTTCGACCGCCAACTTGGCCATAAAAAATGCCGCCGTATAGGCGTAGAGGCTGTGTGGTTCATTGGTCTTGAGTTCATCCGCCAAGGCCACGGCCTGAGTGCGCTGCTCTTCGCTCAGCGCCTTACCTGAATCGGCATTCACCAGCTTCAGTAATTGCTCATAGGTTGCAGAGGCATGCTCGGCCTTTTGGCGTTTATGATCCTGCAATCCGTTATAGGCCAGGTAGCCAGCAACTGCCACAATACCGGCGGCTATTACGGTTTTACCGTAATCCTTCCACCAGCGTTTTAAATTTTCTAATTGTTCTTCTTCGGATAAATGGATGCTCACAATTGACTCCTGTTAGACTTTTGCGCCAAGCGCGACATTAAAAATTATTGTTTTACTCAAACGATTGTAAATACTGCAGCGCCTCATCAATCCCCAAGGTTTGTTGAGCCACATCTTCGCGCAGGAATTTAATCGCCACCCGGCCTTCTCTGGCTTCATCTTCTCCCAGAATCAGCGCTATATCAGCACCGCACTTATCGGCCTTCTTCAACTGATTCTTAAAATTTCCACCGCCGCAATGGGTCAACAGACGAACAAATGGCAATTCGTTGCGGATTCGCTCTGCCAACTGCATGGCGGCTACCTGAACATCGCCGACCGCCACCAGATAAATATCAGCCTGCTGATCCAGCCCATCCAGCATAGCGCCGGCAGCTTGCACCAGAAGCACCAAACGCTCAAGCCCTATGCCAAAACCCACAGCGGGGGTTGGCTTGCCGCCCAGTTGCTCGACCAGACCATCATAGCGACCACCAGCACAAACAGTAGCCTGCGCCCCGAGTTTGTCTGTCACCCATTCAAACGCGGTTTTGCCGTAATAATCCAGGCCGCGCACCAGACGCGAATTGACCTGATAAGCAACACCCGCAGCATCGAGCAGCGCCTTTAAACCTTCAAAATGCGCGCGCGACTCTTCATCCAGATAATCGAGTAACACCGGGGCATTATTCAATAAAGCCTGGGTGTTGGCATCTTTGGAATCGAGAATACGCAAGGGGTTAGTGGCGAGGCGGCGCTTGCTGTCTTCGTCCAGTTGCTCCTGCACCGAGGATAAATACGCGACCAGCGCATCTTTGTAAGCGGCGCGCGACTCGGCGCTACCGAGGGAGTTGATTTGCAACTGCACATGCTCAGCGACACCCAGTTCGCGCAAAATACGCGCACTGAGCAACAGCACTTCGGCATCTATATCCGGCCCCAAAAAACCAAATGCCTCAACACCAATTTGGTGAAACTGGCGATAGCGGCCTTTTTGCGGGCGCTCGTGGCGAAACATTGGCCCCATATACCAAAGGCGCTGGGTTTGATTGTATAACAGGCCATGCTCTTCGCAGGCGCGCACGCAACAGGCCGTCCCTTCGGGGCGCAGCGTCAGGCTGTCACCATTGCGATCCGCGAAGGTGTACATCTCCTTTTCAACTATGTCGGTAACTTCGCCAATTGAGCGTTTAAACAGCTCTGTGGCTTCCACAATGGGAAAACGAATTTCCTGATAACCATAGCGCTGGAGAATATCAAAAACCACACCCTCCACGTACTGCCACTGGGCCGAATC
>CBINKF010000593.1:0-2490 GCA_966251115.1 uncultured Cellvibrio sp. | reverse complement strand
GGCCATCAGCCAGGCAATTTGTGATTACCGTAAACAAGCTGGAATTACCGGGCCGCTGTTTATGGGCATAGATACCCATGCGCTGTCCGAACCAGCACAAATCAGTGCTGTGGAAGTTTTAGCAGCTAATGGTGTGGAAATTATGCTGGCAAAAGGTGGCGAATACACCCCAACACCCGCCATATCGCACGCCATTCTTACCTATAATCGCGGGCGCAGCAGCGGCCTGGCAGATGGCATAGTCATTACTCCCTCGCACAATCCACCCGACAATGGCGGCTTTAAATACAACCCGACCAATGGTGGCCCCGCCGATAGCGACATCACCAATTGGATGCAGGCACGTGCCAACGAGCTTTTGGAAAATGGCTTGCGCGACGTAAAACGGATGGATTATCACCAGGCGCTCAAAGCTTCCACCACCCATCACCACGACTACATTCACCATTATGTGAGCGACCTGATCAACGTCATTGATATGCAGGCGATTCGCGAAGCCGGGGTAAAAATGGGTGCAAACCCGTTGAGTGGTGCCGGTGTTAATTACTGGAAGGCAATTGCAGACCACTACGATGTGAATTTGCATTTGATCAACGATACCGTCGACAAAACCTTTTCGTTTATGACTGCCGATTGGGATGGCAAAATCCGTATGGACCCCTCATCGTCCTATACCATGCAGTCCATGGTGGCTAACCGCAACCTTTACGATATCGCTTTTGCATGCGACGCCGACCATGACCGCCATGGCATAGTGGCGCCCAGCTGTGGTTTGTTACCACCCAACCATTATCTGGCCGTGGCAATTGAATATTTGTTCCAAAATCGCCCGCAATGGCAGTCAGATACTGCCATCGGCAAAACCGTAGTTAGCTCAGCCATGATCGACAAGGTTGCGCAAAAACTGGGGCGCAAACTCTATGAAGTGCCGGTGGGTTTTAAATGGTTTGCTCCAGGTTTATTTGACGGCAGCTTGGGCTTTGGTGGCGAAGAAAGTGCGGGAGCGTCTTTTTTGCGTTTGGACGGCAGCGTTTGGACTACCGATAAAGACGGCATTATTCCCTCACTGCTGTCAGCGGAAATTAAAGCCAAAACCGGTCGCGACCCAGGCGAGTGCTACAAGCTTTTAGCGGATGAGTTTGGCCACGCTGCCGAGAGCCGTGTGGAAGCGCCAGCAAATACGGCACAGAAAAAAGCGCTGTCAAAATTGTCGCCGGAGCAAATTACCTCAACTGAACTTGCCGGCGATAAAATTGAGAAAATCCTCACCAAAGCACCCGGTAACGACGCCGCTTTTGGCGGTATAAAGGTAATGAGCAAAAATGGCTGGTTTGCGGCGCGCCCCTCAGGTACAGAGGAGATTTATAAAATCTACGCCGAGAGCTTTAAAGGGAAGGAGCATTTGCAGCAACTGATAAGCGAAGCCCAGGCAATTGTTGACAAAGCGATTTCGTAAAAAAATCAAAGAAAAATAAAAACCAAAGAATAGAAGGCCGCTGTAATTAGCGGCCTTTTTTTATGAGGGATTAATAGCCACAAAATTACTATAAAGCCCCTCATTATCAAAAGTGGCTATTTCAAACTCGTAGTCACCTTGCAAATAATCAAAATAATAGGCATCCACGTAAGGATCATTAATATCAATGTATTGGTATGAGGTGTCCGTTTTTAATTTGTAGCGAATCTCGTAGCCACCAACTTCCGTAATATCCAGGAAGTCTCCATTCTCTCGCTCAGCCGGTGCTGTCCAAAAAATTTGCACTGGTCCATCAATAGCGCCTGTATGCGCTTGACTACTGGAGCTTGATGTACTCGAGCTGGATATTGATGAAGGCGCAGATGAGGAAGAGCTGGAGCTCACAGAGGATACACTTGAACTGATCGAGGATTCACTTGATGCGACAGAAGACTCACTTGAGGCAACAGAGGAGCTGTTGGATGACGCTATAGACGAGTTACTTGAAGAAGTAACGGAAGAACTATTCACCGAGCTACTCACTGAGCTACTCGACGGGCTTATGACACCTCCATTTGAGCTAGACGATGAACTCACTAGCGAACTCTCAGAGCTGGATGAGCTCGATTGCGGAGCGGTGGAGCTCACTGATGACGACGAGGGAACTGCGGTTACCGACGATGATGAAGAGGACTCCACCGGCTTGGCGGTATCTTCGGACGAGCTTTGGCTACTGACCGACAGAGAGCTTTGCGTAGTTCCACCGCCAGACGGGCTGGCACCCGCGCCACCCGCCGCGCCACCACCGCAGGCGGCAGTCAGGAGCGGCGCAATAAACACCATCATCGCCGTGGTTTTGCGCAGCCGACGCTGCCAGCTTAAGCCAGACTTTAATTGGCGGCGGTCAATAAAACCCAACTCTATTAAAATCTCACCCAATTCCAGGTGCGCTTCGCTGAACGCAACCACCTTCTCCAGGCGACGCGCGTGCTGTAGTTCCACAGCGCGGTGCAATTGCTCACTGGTTATTAACC
>CBINKF010000592.1:0-2493 GCA_966251115.1 uncultured Cellvibrio sp. | reverse complement strand
ACCTGAATATGGTGGAGTGGGGTTCGGGTATCTACGGCGCAGAGGCCGCTTCGCGCCGCTACTATGACAGCTCTGCCGCCAACTTGAGACCGGCGCAGGCAGCGCGTCTGGCGGTGATGTTGCCCAACCCGCGCGGTTACGAGCGCTACTACCCCGCCTGGGTTGCGGCTCATGCGCGCAGTGTTCAGGCGCGTATGAGCTACTCGCGCATTCCCTGAGCGCCTCGGATCGCCAATAGACCCTCGTTAGGCAGATGGAGTCCCCTTAGATGGAGTCCCTTTAAAAGGCCCTTTAAATTTCTGTGACTCGTCCCATATTTAGCGGCGGCTGCCGGCGCGGTTCTCGCGCCCCGGCTTTTGCGTTACAATCGCGACCCTTTTAGGTCTTGGCATCTGTATTAGCTGAGGTGAAGAAATGCCTATCTACGAATACCAATGTGAATCCTGCGAACACACCCTGGAAGCTTTGCAAAAGTTGAGTGATCCGGCCTTGGTGGATTGCCCTGCCTGCGGTAGCCCCGCGCTGAAAAAGCAAATTTCAGCTGCAGGTTTCCGCTTGTCCGGCGGCGGTTGGTACGAGACAGATTTTAAGTCAGGTAAAAAGAAAAACCTGGCAAGTGATTCTGGTTCGGCCAGCAGTTCCAGCTCGACACCAACCGCCTAAGTGCGGTTAGACATAATTTTTGACCCATAAGCCGGAAGCAGCCGGCAAAAACAACAGGAAAGATCCTATGCGCAGCCAATATTGTGGCGCTTTGAATGCCGCTAACATTGATCAAGAAGTCACCCTTTGCGGTTGGGTAGATCGCCGCCGCGACCACGGTGGGGTGATCTTTATCGACCTGCGCGACCGCGAAGGTATTGTGCAAGTGGTATTCGACCCGGACGGCAAGGACAACTTCGCCCTCGCCGACAGGGTGCGCGGCGAATATGTGCTGCAGGTGACCGGCAAGGTGCGCGCCCGCGCGCCTTCCACGGTTAACCCCAATATGGCTACCGGTGAAATCGAGGTTTATGGCACCGCCCTGACCATCCTCAACGAAGCCGAAACCATTCCCTTCCCGCTGGATGCCTATAGCTCCGTGGGTGAAGAAACCCGCTTAAAGTACCGCTTCCTCGACCTGCGTCGCGTCGAGATGCAAAAGAACCTGCGTTTCCGCGGCAAGGTAACCAGTGCTATCCGCAACTACCTGGATCGCAATGGTTTCCTTGATGTAGAAACTCCGATTCTGACCCGCGCTACCCCCGAAGGCGCGCGCGACTATCTGGTGCCTTCGCGCACCCACGATGGCAAATTCTTTGCGCTGCCCCAGTCTCCCCAATTGTTTAAGCAGTTGCTGATGGTGGCCGGTTATGACCGCTACTACCAAATCGCCAAGTGCTTCCGCGACGAAGACCTGCGCGCGGATCGCCAACCAGAATTTACCCAGATCGATATTGAAACTTCCTTTATGTCGCAAGACGAAATTATGGAAGTGACTGAAGGCATGTTCCGCGAAGTGTTCAAAAACTCTCTGGGTGTGGAGTTTGACGCGATCAACCGCATGCCTTTCTCTGAGGCCATTGCCAAGTACGGTTCAGACAAGCCGGATATGCGTATCCCGCTGGAACTGGTCGATATCAAAGACCTGGTTAAAGACGTGGAATTTAAAGTCTTCGCCGGCCCGGCCAATGACCCTAAAGCCCGTGTCACCGCGCTTAAAGTCCCTGGTGGCAACGACAAGCTGACGCGCAAGCAGATCGACGACTACACCAAGTTTGTCGGCATCTACGGCGCTAAAGGCCTGGCTTACATCAAGGTCAACGACAAAAATGACCTGGAAGAAGGCCTGCAGTCACCGATTGTGAAAAACCTGCCGGTACCGGTGCGCGCCGCTATCCTCGAGCGCGTTGCTGCCGAGAACGGCGACCTGATTTTCTTCGGCGCTGACAAGCACAAAGTGGTCACCGAAGCCCTGGGCGCGCTGCGCTGCAAACTGGGTGCGGATCTGCAACTCTACACCTGCCAGTGGGCGCCGCTTTGGGTGGTAGATTTCCCCATGTTTGAAGAAGACGACAAAGGCGGCTGGACCTCCATCCACCACCCCTTCACCTCGCCCAGCTGTACTCCCGAAGAGTTGCTGGCTAACCCGGGTGAAGCTCTGTCGCGCGCCTACGACCTGGTGTTGAACGGTGTGGAACTGGGTGGTGGTTCGGTGCGTATTCACTCGCCCAAAATGCAACAGGCGGTATTCCAGTTGCTGGGTATTTCCCCGGAAGAACAGCGCGAAAAATTCGGCTTCCTGCTGGATGCCCTGAGCTACGGCGCACCACCACACGGCGGCCTGGCCTTCGGCCTCGACCGCATCATTATGCTGATGGTTGGCGCCAGCTCCATTCGCGATGTTATCGCCTTCCCCAAAACCCAGAGCGCTGCCTGTGTAATGACCGATGCTCCCGGCACTGTGGACGAGCTGCAACTGCGCGAGCTGCACATCCGCCTGCGCAACCAGAA
>CBINKF010000591.1:0-2505 GCA_966251115.1 uncultured Cellvibrio sp. | reverse complement strand
TCCAGTTCGGATAAGTCTTCCGGTTTAACGCGGAAAAACCAACCCTCGTCATAGGGAGAGCTGTTAACCGTTTCGGGTGAGTCCTGTAGAGCTTCGTTTACAGCGACCACTTCGCCAGACACCAGAGAATAGATGTCTGAAGCAGCTTTAACTGACTCAACTACACCGGCTTCTTCACCGACAGATACCCGGCTGCCTACTTCCGGGGTCTCCACGTAAACCACATCACCCAGTGCATCCTGGGCATGGTCGGTAATGCCAATGGTCACTGTGCCATCTTCTTCAATACGAGCCCACTCGTGGCTGCTCAGGTATTTCAATTCTTTGCGAACTTCGCTCATTTTGGGTGTCCTGTAAAAACAATGCAGAAATAATTAAACCAGGGCTTTGCCATGGCGTACAAAATTGGGGGCGACTACGTCGACAGTAATCTGCTTGCCGCGCATCTCGACCTGGCACTGCTGGCCAATGGTCGCAGGCACACGCGCCAGAGCAATAGAATAGCCCAGACTGGGTGAAAATGTACCGCTGGTAATCAGGCCTTTTTCTTCGCTCTCGGCCAGGGTGATGACTTGCTCGGCGCGCAATACGCCGCGCTCGCGCAACACCAGCCCCACCAGTTTATGGGATTTGCCGGAAGCCTTTTCCGCCTCCAGAGCCGCGCGTCCAATAAAGTTGCGCTCGGCCGGCTGCCAGGCAATGGTCCAAGCCATGTTGGCAGCCAAAGGGGAGATGCTTTCGTCCATCTCGTGGCCATAGAGGTTCATACCGGCTTCCAGGCGCAGGGTGTCGCGCGCGCCCAGGCCGCAGGGAGCTACACCCGCAGCGGCAAGTTGTTGCCAAAACTCGGCGGCTAGCTCGTTGGGCAGCATAATTTCCAGGCCATCTTCCCCGGTATAGCCGGTGCGACCGAAAAACCAGTCACCGGAGGGCAGGCCCTGAAATACCTTAAGGGAATCAATCAATGTCGCCACTGCCGGGGCGACCAGGGATTTTGTCAGCGCGATAGCTTGCGGGCCCTGCACTGCAATCATCGCCAGGTCGGCGCGCTCCTGCAGTTGCACGTCAAAGTCGCTGGCGACTTTGCTCATCCAGGCCAGATCTTTTTCGCGGGTGCTGCAGTTCACTACCACGCGATACCAGTCCCCCAGGTTGTAGACAATCAGGTCGTCTATCACTGTACCTTCCGGGGTGAGCATACCGCTGTAGAGGGCTTTGCCCAAAAGGCCATCGAGCTTGGCGACATCATTTGCCAGCAGGTATTGCAAATAGGCTTTGGCCTGGGAGCCGGTAACATCCACCACTGTCATGTGGGAGACATCAAACATGCCAGCGTGTTGACGCACCTTGTGATGCTCTTCGATTTGCGAGCCATAGTGCAGGGGCATGTCCCAGCCACCAAAGTCGACGATTTTGCCGCCCATGGCCTGATGGGTCGCGTAAAGAGGGGTTTTGTTGCCCATGGAATACCTGCGAGGAAGGGGGACGAAAAAAGAGGGCGCCATTTTAGGTGCTGGCGCCCCCTGCTGTCCACGGATTAACCCGGTCAAGTCGCCGAGTCGGCGCGATTAGCGCCCGTAGTAGGCGGTAAAACTGGCCTTTTCGATCAGGTTGGCGTTGATCATATAGCCAATAAGCGCCGCCGTAGCCCCTTCGGGAATATCCAGTTTGTCGGCCTTTAATGCAAAGAGGGTAAATATATAGCGATGGGGTTTGTCGCCAACGGGAGGGCAGGCGCCGCCAAAACCTGGTGCGCCAAAGTCGGTGCGCCCCTGGGCGGTGCCGCTGGGCAATTTGCTACCATCGACAGTGCCGGCCCCTGCAGCAAGGGCGCTGGTTGACACAGGCAGGTTGTAAACAACCCAGTGCCACCAGCCAGAGCCGGTGGGCGCATCAGGGTCATATACTGTAAGTGCCAGGCTTTTGGTGCCTTCGGGAATATGGCTCCAGTGGAGCTCCGGGGAAATATTGTTGCCGCTACAGCCAAAACCATTAAATACCTGGTTAATGCTCAGGGTTGCACCGGCCTTAATATCTTTACTGGCCAGAGAAAAGTCACTGGCCTGGGCGCTGGCAGCCAGGGCGAAACCGGCACAGAGGCCGAGGAGTGCACGAGTCAGCATAGGGTTTCTCCTTTAAAAGTTGAGGTTGGGTTTAACGGCTTGTTCACTGGCGAATCAGTCTTTATCCGGGTTGGGTTTGCGGTCCTTGTCTACCTGCTCCTGCAGGTGACGCATATCGGCAATAAACCCGTCTCGCGCTTCATTCGCACTCAAGCGCATGCTGGGTGGATAGAGGCGGCTGAGGTAGAGCTGGTCGGCAAAGTGATTGCTGGCCTGGTATTGCTTGGTGAGTATGACTGCTGAGGTCAAGAGCATTAAGCCAGTCAGGTAAAACTTGAGCCGCTCTGGTTTTTTAAAGCCGGCGGTGCGCAGTTGAAAATAGAGTACTACGGCGAAAATAAGCACCGACGGGTGGCTGGTAAAGTTCGCCAAGGTTTCCCAG
>CBINKF010000590.1:0-2513 GCA_966251115.1 uncultured Cellvibrio sp. | reverse complement strand
AGCAGCATGGCGGCAAAAGCACTGGCATAGCCTTCCGACATAGCCAGGCGCAAATCCAATTTGGCATCGCTGGGATGATTGCCGCCAATAGTGTCCGCGCGCGACAACTTACTCTCAATATAATGGCCCCATTCATGCAAAATCACGTGGGCATCATACTCGTCGGTGTCACTGTCGGCGGCCCCCAGCAAATAAATAGCCGAACTCGAATCAAAAAAGCTGGTGGAAATTTCACCCAGGGTCTTGTCGCCATCGGCGGGGCGATTGTTAGGGCTCCAATAAAAGGTCAGCAGCGGAAAATTTAATTGGTTGCCCACGGCGTGAAAGCGCATTAACGCGGTGTATATATCATCCAAAATGGCAAAAGGCGCCGCTGCGCGAGTGGCTGAATAAGCGCTGCCATCCCACCCGGAGGCGGCATGCAAATCGCGCGTTGAACCTTCCGTGCCACTGGAGGCTAAAGCGCCGGTCAACACGTAGAGCGCGTTGCCACTGGTGTTGTCTTTTACCGCAAAATTCCAGGTCGGCGCTTGATTGGAAACAAGCTCAGCCCTGACTCTGACTTTAACCTGGGTGTTTGCAGCCACCTTTAGCGCATAACCGCCCTGCTCATCAGTTACCGTCTGGGCCAGCTGCACATTGGCACTGTTCACCAATTCAACACTGACTCCACGCGCCGGGCGAACTTCGGTGGCCGCATAATTTAAACCCACATAGGAGTTATTGGTAGGAACATAATCGTAAGTAATTGTTCCTGCGATAGTCACCTGACTGCTGGCCAGCGAAGACTGGGCAGATGACGATTGGCCTGCAGAGGACTGGCTTGAAGAGGACGGGGTTGAGGAGGGCGGACTTGAGGAAAGCGGGCTCGACGAGGAGACCGCCGAAGACGAGTCGCTAGCGGTAGAAGAACTGACGGAATTTTTACCGCCGCCCCCGCCCCCACCACCGCCACAGGCAGACAGCAGGCTGCAAGCCAGCATCACCAGGATTAACCCACCAAGCTGGAAACGCAATTGATCTGACAGACTAGACAAACTCAAGCACTCCGAAGCCACAAAACCGGGCAGTAAAATTTCATCAGTATTGTTAGATAGCCTAGCCAAATTCGCTGATCGCTGCTGATAATTTGTCGTCGTTTATTGTATTTGCTGTTACTCACAGCGAGCTTTAGCTCACATCAACAGCGTTTTTAACCTCTGCTGTTAATCTGGTGACGGCCTCTATCCTGAACGATTCGCCGCCTCCTATAATGGCGCACCCTTCAATGGGAGCCCTTGGGAGGTTTTATGATCAGAGTCCTGTTGTTTGCCATAATCATCACTTTATTGTTCATGGCTTACGGTAACTATCAACGCCAAGCACCTGAGCAAAAAAGGAAAATGCTGTGGCGCTTTGGTGTGGGTGCGTTTCTGGGCTTACTGGCACTGCTGGTCGTTACCGGACGCATGCATTGGATAGGCGCACTTATTGGTGCCCTGCTTCCTTTTTTGCAGGTGGCCTTTCGCTATATCAGTACCCGACTCCCAGGCTGGTTTGATCATAAACTGGACGACCTGCACAATCAGCGCACACCCAATCCTCCCAGCCTACAGGAGGCGCTCGACACCCTGGGTTTAAAAGGCGACCTCTACAAAGGTGAAATTACCCAGGATATGGTAACCGAGGCCCACCGTCGCCTTATCCAAAAACTGCATCCGGATCGCGGTGGCAACGACTACCTGGCCAGCAAGATCAACGAGGCGCGCGACAAACTCCTGGCCGCGCTCGGCAGGGCAAACTAAGCCGCTTGCAGCAATAAATGCTGGTAGCGCCCTAGCGATCTATAGGGCTCCTGTTGCGAGAACTCCAGTTCGAGTTGTACCAAGGTGTTTGGTTCCCGCGCGCGCTGCTCATCGTTAAAAATATAATCGTGGAATACGCGAATACCACTGTGAGCCAGGAGCTTGAGCGGCATTGTATCGACCCAAGCCAACACCTGTGCCGGGTCCATGGGGTTTATTGGCGTCAGGCTGCCGCGCTGACCGGCGTAATCCCGTTTGAGTATTTTTTTAAAGTTGGTGCGCAGCAGGTTTTTGTAAATCAGCGAATGTAAATTGTAGAAAGTCAGCGAAATATAGGCCTGGGGCTTGAGGTAATTCAGCAGGCAGGGCAATAAACTTTGCGGCTCCTGTAGCCACTCCATAACGGCGTGGCAAATCACCAGGTCGAACTTGCAGTCGCTGAGCTTTTGCGGTAAATCCTGAATCGCCGCATGCACTAGCGTGACCTGCGCCTGCACACCCAATTCACTCACTTTTTCCTCGGCCAGTTTGAGCATTTCGGCAGAGATATCGCAAATCACCACCTGATGCCCAGCCTGAGCAAGCTGCAGCGAAAACTGGCCCTGGCCGCCACCAGCGTCGAGCACGCGCCAGGGTTTGCTGTCACAGCCAAAGGGTTTAAGCGGCAAATGCGCCTGACAATCGCGGTTGAGCACCGCAAGGCGAATATCGCCCTTTAAACCGCCATAG
>CBINKF010000589.1:0-2515 GCA_966251115.1 uncultured Cellvibrio sp. | reverse complement strand
CCAGGGTAAGAATCAGAGGAAGATTGATACTGCTCATCGAGAGTCCTTAAGGTTGCAGCTACTTATCAGCTATCAATTTTGAGTACCGCAAAGAAAGCCGCCTGTGGAATCTCTACATTGCCCACTTGTTTCATGCGCTTCTTACCGGCTTTTTGTTTTTCCAATAGTTTTTTCTTACGGGTGGCGTCACCACCATAACACTTTGCCAGTACATCTTTGCGCAGCGCCTTTACCGTCGAGCGGGCGACGATCTGACCGCCGATGGCCGCCTGGATGGCCACATCGAACATCTGCCGCGGAATCAGGTCTTTCATTTTTTCGACCAGCGCACGCCCCATGTACTGCGCTTTGTCGCGATGCACAATAATCGCCAGCGCATCCACTTTATCGCCATTAATCAATACATCAAGGCGCACCAGCTTGGCGGGCTCAAAGCGCAGAAAGTTGTAATCCAGCGAGGCGAAGCCGCGGCTCACGGACTTAAGGCGATCAAAAAAGTCAGTTACCACTTCGTTCATCGGCAGCTCATAGCGCACAGCAACTTGCGAACCGGTAAATTGCAGGTCTTTTTGCACACCGCGCTTTTCCACGCACAGGGTAATCACATTACCCAGATGCTCTTGCGGCACCAGGATATTGGCTTCCACGATTGGCTCGCGCATTTCGGCGATGCTGCCTGGATCCGGCAACTTGGACGGGTTGTCGACCATGATAGTTTCACCCTTGGTGGTTTCAATTTCGTAAACCACGGTGGGGGCAGTTGTAATCAGGTCGAGATTGTATTCGCGCTCCAGTCGCTCCTGGATGATCTCCATATGCAGCATGCCGAGGAAGCCGCAGCGAAAACCAAAACCGAGGGCATCCGAACTTTCTGGCTCGTAGAATAAAGAGGCGTCATTAAGGGTCAGCTTGGCCAAAGCCTCGCGGAAGGATTCGAAGTCGTCAGAGCTGACCGGGAACATACCGGCGTAAACCTGGGGTTTGATTTTTTGGAAACCGGCCAGGGCCTCTACTTCAGGCGTTTGCGCGTGGGTCAGGGTGTCGCCCACAGGTGCACCGTGAATATCTTTAATTCCCGCAACCACAAAGCCCACTTCACCAGCTTTAAGCTCCTTAAGCTGTAGCGGCTTGGGGGTAAACACACCCAGACCATCCACCAGCTGGGTCTTACCGATAGTTTTGGCAATAATCTTGTCTTTGAGCTTCAGTGTGCCCTGCACCACCCGCACCAGCGACACTACACCGAGATAGTTATCAAACCAGGAATCGATGATCAGCGCCTGCAGTGGGGCATTCACATCGCCTATTGGCGGCGGCACCAGTCGCACCAATTCCTCCAACACATCTTCCATTCCCAAGCCGGATTTGGCCGAACAGCGCACCGCCTCCATGGCGTCCAGACCGATAATGTCTTCGATTTCCTGGGCCACCCGCTCCGGCTCTGCCTGGGGCAGGTCCATTTTGTTAAGCACTGGAATAACTTCCAGGCCCTGCTCGATGGCGGTGTAGCAGTTGGCAACCGATTGCGCTTCCACGCCCTGGGCGGCATCCACTACCAGCAGTGCACCTTCGCAGGCAGCCAGGGAACGGGACACCTCATAGGTAAAATCCACATGGCCGGGAGTATCAATAAAGTTGAGCTGATAGGTTTTGCCGTCGCGCGCTTTGTAGTTCAAAGTCACGCTGTGGGCTTTAATAGTGATGCCGCGCTCGCGCTCCAAGTCCATGGAATCAAGAACCTGGGCTTCCATCTCGCGGTCGGACAAGCCGCCACAAAGCTGGATAAAACGGTCGGCAATGGTGGATTTACCATGGTCAATGTGGGCGATAATCGAAAAATTGCGGATATGGCTGAGGTCGGTCACAGAAGTTCAGGCTAACAAAAAGGTATGAAAACTATCCCCGGTGCGTGCAGACGAACCAGGGCGCGAAAAGTTGGCCGGCATTCTAGCCTATTTGCCCCCCAGGCGCTAAGGGAATAAATACCTCCCCACAAGCCAAATAGCCACCGCCGCGAACACTGCCCTTTCCCGCCTGGGGCGACCTTGGGCGGCGAACGCCTGCCCCGCCTGCATCCACTCGAATACAGGTGGGGCGCGGAGGCGTGTATTAGTTAAGGATTATCGAGCGAAATACTGGATGGCCCTGGCGGTAAAAACGTATAGCCTGAGGCTCCTTTTTGGGCAGGCGCTTGACAATGCGATCGTAATCACTCACATCTTTTATATCGTTAAAGGCCAGTTGGGTAATTACGTCGCCCACCTGAAGTCCCGCCTGATCGGCCGGGCTGTCGGGTTTGACCTGGCGCACCACTACACCCGCTTCTGGCCCACCGCGCTGCGTCTGCTCCAGCGGCATTACGGTTAAGCCGAGGGCGTCGCTGCTGTTGCGATCCACCGATTTATTGCGATGCGCAACCTCAGTGGGGGACACAGGTAATTTACCCAGAGTCACAGTCAAACTCTGCTCCTTACCCTTGCGCATAATGACGACTGGCACCTTGGATTGGGGGGCG
>CBINKF010000588.1:0-2515 GCA_966251115.1 uncultured Cellvibrio sp. | reverse complement strand
TCAGCTCGTCGAGGCGATTGCGAATCGTCTTGGCGTGCAGGGCGCGCTCTTCTTCAGTTTGCAGCAGTAAATCCTGCAGGCTGAGCGCCACTATGGCACCGTTAATGGGACGGCGACGGCGATTGCGTTTAAGCAGCGATAAAAACCCTTCCCAGGCAGAGCTGTCGATAACTTTATGACTGTCTTGGGTGGTGTAGCGTCCAGCGGTATCGATTAATACCCCCTCGTTGGTAAACCACCAATCGCAATTGCGGGTACCGCCGACGCCTTGGAGTGCGCCCTTGCCAAACTCGGCAGCGAGAGGAAACTCCAGGCCGGAATTGACCAGCGCTGTAGTTTTACCTGAACCCGGCGGGCCCACAATGATGTACCAAGGCAGTTGATAGAGCGCTTTGGTGCGCCCCTTGTTGTGAAATTTGAGTTTATTGAGTGTATCCAGCGCCGACTGAAAGCGCTCGCCCAGTTGTGCCACTTCATCGGCCGCCTGGTCGCTGGCCATATCCTGTTGCGCTGCTGAATTACTTTGTTGCAGGTCGTTTACCAGCGCCTTGTTGCTGCGCCCGTTTTGCAGTTGGCGCAGCACACTCACCAACAGCCAGAGCACCAGAATAAACATAATCACCAAGAGACGCACCATGGGCTCAGCCAGGGGCGCGTGATTGTCGGCGCCGAATTTAATTTGCGGACCGGCAAACCAAATGAGCAGCGCGATACACAGAAAACCCAAAATAGAAATGACCAGCGGGTTGGTAAAAAATTGGCCTAGCTTTTTCATATCCAGTGACATATCCGAGTGGGTGGTGCATTTACCTGCCGATTCCTTTGAGGACAGGCGCGCGTTCTATATTGGCGGCCTGGATCAGGGCGCCTGTTGCTGGCTCTGGCTCAGGGTGCTCAGCTCCTGCACTACCGGCTGCGAGCTGGAGTAGAGCCAATAGCGCAGGCCGGAGTAGCTAAAAAATAAAATGGCGACCATCAGCACAGCGACAAACCACAGCGGCAGAAATTCGGTCAGCTGGCTTCTGCTGCTGCCCAAACCGGCCCAACTGGGCGACAGCGAGCGCTCATATTCACCGCGATAGCGTCGAATAATGGAAAAAAGCTCGTCGCGCAGTTGCTCCAATGCCTCTTTGCCGCGCGGGTTAAATCGATAGCGTCCTTCAAACCCAAGGCTGATGCAGATGTAAAACAATTCGATCAGATCAAGGTTGTCGCTCGGGGACTGGCGCAATTTTTCGAGGATTAAAAACGATTTTTCGCCCCCCGAGGTTTCGCCGTGAAACACACTTAACAGGGTCCGCTGTGCCCAGGGGCTCTCGGAGCCCCAGGGGGTATTGAGCACACCCTCATCGAGTACCGAACACATCAGGTAGCGCGCCGACAATAATTGCTCCTGACGCAGCCCCAGGTCGCGCAAGTTCACTTCAAATTCGCGCAGCTCGCTCTGCAGCCGCTGGTGCAGTCCACCCACATCGCTGTGGCGTGCGGTGGCACGGGTTTTGGCAAACACGGCAATAAGTTTGCTGGCCGCATTAACTATGGGGTTGAGCCCGTGGCTGGCATTGAATGCAATCGGCGCGGCGCTGGAATCGCGCTGGCCGGCCAGCGGCGATGGGCGCGCCGGTGCGTCGTAAGACTCGCGCGGCGCTGCGGTATTGCGGCCACCGGGGGTGGGGCGCATGGTGGTTCTATCACCACCGGGCATGGGCTGCTTGAATACTGTCTTGTCTGAATCACTGCCGGACATAATGGTTCCTTGCAACTGGGTTGCGGGTACTGACTATTAATTTTTTGCGCACTGGGTTGTTAACTGTTGCAACCACATATTTGCGCTGTCGTACCTGGGTTAGATTTTTGTGGCCGCTGGGTCGAAACGCTTACTGGCGTATGGCCCAAAATTCCATTTCAATGCCGGGAAAGTCGCCACCTAAATGCATGGCAAAACCGCCCGATTGTTTTAGTTCTTTCCAGAACTCGCTGTGTCTATCCAGCTCGAAATAACAGTAACCGGAGCGGAATGGAATCTGGCGAGGAGCGACAGGCAGCGGGCGCAGGGCAATTCCGGGCATGGCTGCATTGACCAGTTCGCGAATGCGCTCCACCGGGCCAATTTTGATTTGTGCGGGCAGGCGCGAGCGTACAATTTCTTCCTGCATGTCGGCGCGCACCGCCAGAATATAGGTGGCTGTGCCTATCAGACTGCGATCGTTAATTTCAGAAACGCGAATACCGTATTTCTTTTCTACCAGCTGCAGTGCAATGGCGGTTTGCTCGTAGACCATGGTGAGGTATTCGCGCAGGGTGCTGATCAGCGGGCTGAAAGTTTGTTGCAGGTTGTCATGCAGGTAATCGGGAAACTTGGGGGGGCGCTTATTTTTGGCGACGAAAGTGGATAGCTCGCCAGCCAACTGCACCAATTCGCCAAACAGCGGTTGGGGGTGAATATTTTTTATATTGCCCAGGTGAGCCATATAGGGCTCAACCCGGTTAATCAGTTGCAGCAACATGTAGTCGG
>CBINKF010000587.1:0-2518 GCA_966251115.1 uncultured Cellvibrio sp. | reverse complement strand
ACATGAAGCAACGTCGTTCATAATCAAAGGTTAAGGAGTTGGGTGTTATTGTCAGCCATGCGCCAGTACAAGCGCCTCCGGCACTTCCGCCCGAGGAATCGATCGCCCCGGCCGAAGGTTCGCGCAACAGCAACTGGCTGATCTGGATCACCCTGGTGCTGCTGGCTATATCCCTCTACTACCTAGTGACCATTGCCAGTGGGCTGAGCAACACCCAAAAGCAGCAGCAGGATTTGCAACAGGCCATCAAACACCTCAATAGCCCAACGCGCTCCGAGCCCGCCCCGCTCTCGCCGGTAGCACCGCAAATCAGTCGCGGCGAACCTACCGTCAATGAATATGCGCAAGCCAATTTTTTGGAAGACCTGAGCTGGGCCTTTAACCAAAGCGGCACCCTCGCCTTTGCGCAAAATAATTTAGACAGCCGCGCGCCGGTACGCGTTTACGATTTTATCCAGCGCCTGCTCGCCAAAGGTTTTCGCGGCACTGTGGCCATAGATATGTTTGTCGGGGATTTTTGTATTTTGCTCAACCCGGTCGGCATAGGCGAACTGGCCCCCGCCAATTCCAATCTGGGCGGCTGCATGCTCTCCAGCGAGGCTTACAACATCAATCGCATCCAGGATAACTATCGCGATCAGTTAACCGATGCATTGGATAATCTGATGCGCGACAATGCCGATAAAATTGATATTGTGATTCACAGCTACCCTGGCCCCGAGGCTTATCCAGATCGCGGACCTGTGACCTCCGCCGCCGATTGGAACAATATCGCCCAGCACAACAACCGGCTGGAGATTCATTTGTCGCCGCGCTAAAGCCGCCAAAAGCTGCGCGAAAATACAATTAAAATGGGGAAGATTTCCAACCGTCCCATTAACATCGCCAGGCACATTAACCACTTGGCGGGATCATTTAGCCCGCCAAAACCCGCCGCCGTTTCGCCATAACCAACCCCCATGTTATTAATACAGGCGGCCACAGTGCCAAAGGCGGTTGGCAAGTCATAGCCCAATAGCGACAGTCCCCATATAAAAAACCAACTGCACAATAAATACAGAAAAAACAGCGCCCACACTGAGCGTATTACGCGATCTGGTGCGCTGGTGCTGCCTATCTTGGTCGCCAGCACGGCATTGGGATGAATCAGCTGTTTTATTTCGCGTATTCCCTGCTTGTACAGCAACAAAATCCGCATGGCTTTAATACCGCCACAGGTCGACCCGACACAGCCACCAAAAAAACTGGCGACCAACAGTAATAGCACCGTATGTTCGGGCCTGGCAGGGTAGTCCGCTGCGCCGAGGCCATTGTCCGTCATGATCGACGCCGCTTGAAAAAAGCCGTGGACCCAGGCATCGACCAGGGAAAAGTGTTGCAGGCGGTAGAGTTCTACACAGGTGACCAGCACCACCGCGCTAAGCACTTTCAAAAAAAAGCGAAACTCGGCATTGCGATAAATCGCCTTAACACTGCGCTGGCTTATGGCGACAAAATAGAGCGAGAAATTAACCGCCGCCAAAATGGAAAAAACTCCACCAACCAGTTCAATGGGCCTGCTGTTAAAATACCCCAGGCTCGCGGCGTGGGTGGAAAAACCGCCCAGAGATACCGTGGATAAGCTGTGGCAGAGCGCATCAAAACCATTCATACCCGCGAGGTAATAGGCCAGCCCACACAGGGCCGCCAGGGCCGAATAAATAATCCATAAATGCACAGCGGTATCCGCCAGGCGCGGCGTAAAGCGCTCCTCTTTCAGCGGGCCGGGCATCTCTGCCTGATAGAGCTTTGCCCCGCCTATCCCTAAAAATGGCATGACCGCCACAGCGAGTACAATAATCCCCAGGCCACCTAAAAAATTCAGCTGCGCGCGGTAGTAAAGAATGGATTTGGGCAGCTCATCGATATTGTCCAACACACTCGCGCCCGTCGTGGTAATGCCCGAGATCCCTTCGAACAGCGCCTGCGAAAAACTTAACCCCAGGCGCTTGTCCAGATACAGCGGAGCGGTGCTGATGATCGAAAAAATAATCCAGAACAAAACGGTAATTAAAAAACCGTCGCGGGTTTTCAGGTTTTTATCACCTTCGGCGGTACCCAGCCAGCCTACCGCGCCGAGAATAAACGCCGCGATAAAGGTGATAAAAAATGCACTTAAATCCTGTTCGCCCGCGAGGATTCCCACCAGCATGGGAATGGGCATGGAGAGGCTGTAGAGGAATACCAAAAAGCAGGACAGGTGTAAAACCGTCTCCAGGCGCGGCGATAGTGAAAGCTTGGCGAGTGGTTTCATGGTTTTTTGATGGCCGCCTGAGTGCGCTTGAAGCCCCAGCAAAACCCGATGGCAGCGATGGAGAGTTTGACGTAGGTTGACAGGCCCGCCCAGCAAAATGCCTGCAGGCTATGTTGTGCGAGATAATTGCCAGGAATGGCGGCCAGGCTGGCAAAAGCGGCGACTATCCAGGCCCAGGTGTAGCCATGGCGCAGGGCAATGACGGTGGTGGGCAGCAAGTACGGA
>CBINKF010000586.1:0-2519 GCA_966251115.1 uncultured Cellvibrio sp. | reverse complement strand
GCCGTTTATTGTGACCCTGGCGGGTATGTTTTTCGCGCGCGGCCTGGCCAGCGTGATTAGCGAAGAATCCATCCCCATCGACCACGAGTTTTACAACCAGGTATCAGCCTTTGGTTTTGAATTGCCCGGCGGCGCCTGGCTCGGCACTTCCAGCATGATTGCGTTATTAGTGGTGTTTATCGCTGTGATTGTGGCCCATTTTACCCGCTTTGGCGGTCGCGTTTACGCCATGGGCGGCGATGCCAACTCAGCCGCGCTTATGGGTATTCCGGTAGCCAAAACCACCATCAGCATCTACGCGCTTAACGCCTTCCTCGCCACACTCGCGGGCATTGTGTACAGCTTTTACACCTTCTCCGGCTACTCGCTAGCAGCAGTGGGTGTGGAGCTGGATGCAATTGCCGCAGTGGTGATCGGCGGTACCCTGCTCACCGGCGGCTACGGCTATTTGGTGGGCACATTAATCGGTGTGTTGATTATGGGCGTAGTGCAAACCTACATCTCCTTCGACGGCACCTTGAGCAGCTGGTGGACCAAAATCGTCATTGGCCTGCTACTCTTCTGCTTTATTGGTTTGCAGCAGTTGCTGGTTAAGACGGCGCCTAAGTAATTCCCATCTAAAAAGTAGCAGGTCTCAGCGCCTGCTACTTTCAACACTCACTCCATTCCCATACGCTCCTTTTCCGTTTAGATTTCACTCAAACTCCATCTGCCCCTTTCCGATCAAGCCCTTACCCGCTTCTATAAAATTAAAAATTTACACAGAGCAAATATGAACGCGTCTGAACCCTACAAATGCCTTTAAAAAATAGCCCTTTGTTTTTCAGAATATTGCCGCCGGCAAGCCTCTGGTGTTAGGCTTGCCGCGCCTGACTCGGATCAGGATTTAACCAACTCGACGGCAATACAAGGGATTTAAAAAATGAAAAAGCTATTGGCCTGCCTAGGCCTGATACTTGCGAGCAATTTTAGTAGTGCAACCATCTATGACTTTACCTGGAACGACGGTGCGCAGGACATATTAAGCGGCTATGTGGACACCACTCAGGACGCGCTTTTTGTCACCCAATTTAATCCCTGGACTCCAGGTTCGGGCAATTATATTGACCCGCTAATTCCAGACTTCTCCAACTCCAGTATTTTTGCCAATAACGCCTGGGAACTAAAGGCTGTGCAAGCGGATGGATCAGGTTTCGACATAGCGGACGATTGGGATGGCTTGTTGGGCGGCTGGGGCTTTGCGTCGGATTTAGAAATGTCGGACATTCCCTATTTAAATGGCAGCTTCGATAGCGGCCCTTATTTTAAGCATTATATGGCTATAGGGCTGGTAAAAACCTACTTCCCCTTTGCAGGTTTTTATAGCTATGACGTTCATGGCGGTTCATCTTTTTCGCCCGACGGCTCTGTTTATTCCCAATTATCCGACTATGCAGGTTACTACTCACCCGCAAGTGGCTTTGACACCTCAACGGCAAATCAATTTCAGACTGGCGGTTTGCATCGTATTGAAAAGCGAATTGACGCCCCTGAGCCGGGAACCTTGGCTATTTTCTTGCTGGGTTTTGCTGCGCTGCTGGTCCGCCGCTTTAGCCTTTGTGGCAAATAATTAAACATCATAAAAAGGGGCAGCTGCCCCTTGTTATGTCACGCCAAACTAAAAGTCGTTTTTCAAATTTCAGTGTAAAAATATAATTGGAGTCAATCATGCAATGTTTTAATTGTAGCAACCTGGCTGCTGTAGGAACTTGCAAGGTGTGCAATAAAGGCCTCTGTCGCAACTGTGCGCAAGATCTCGGCTATGGCCTGGCTTGTAAAGGGGAGCACGAGCAGAGAGCGGCACAAATAGAGGCATTAACAGATCGCAGCTTAAAAGTAATGTCCGCCACACAAAAAAATGTTCACATTGCACCTTTGTTTCATTTGTTTATGGGCGCGGTATTTTTAATTTATGGACTCAGTTCCAATAATGGAGCCAGTAATATGCTCAGTGTTATGGGGACGGGGTTTATAGTTTTTGGCATTATTGTGTTTATCAAAAATAAACAGGCCTACACCCAAAAAGAGACTAATAACCAGGGGCGGCAGTAGCTGTGAAGGAGTTTGGGCAAGGGCTAAGCCAACCACTAATAGACGCCTGTAGACGCGCGGCACGAACAATTGCCTTTGGCTAGTTATCGGGCGATTTATTCAATGCCGCCCGTTCCCCCTTATTCCTCTATTCTGTTTTGGGCATCTTTTAACACTTTGACAGGTAGATTCGGCTCCTGATTTTACCCTCTCGTCAATTGCAACAGACGTGTTAGTATTTAGCACCTATGTTCCCACCAACGCTACAACATGAGATAGAAAATATGGATAGAAAATATATTTTAACTGCCCTTGGTTACGCCCTATTGGGCTTGGAGCTGGGTATTTATATGGCGGCCAGTAAAAATCATAGCCAACTGGTAACCCACGCACACATTATGCTGGTTGGTTTTGTGATTAGTTTTGCCTACGGCATTGTCCATAAGCTA
>CBINKF010000585.1:0-2525 GCA_966251115.1 uncultured Cellvibrio sp. | reverse complement strand
CGGTTGGTGGGCGCGGTGTAATGTCCAACGCCATTCGCCAATACACCCTGATCACCGCCAACTACTGGGCCTTTACCCTCACCGATGGCGCGCTGCGTATGTTGGTGGTGCTGCATTTTTATCAGCTGGGTTACTCACCTTTTGCCATCGCCAGTTTATTTTTGTTTTACGAATTTTTTGGTGTGCTGACTAATTTATTGGGCGGCTATATGGGCGCGCGCCTGGGGCTTAACCGCACCATGAACACCGGCCTGGCGCTGCAGGTTATCGCCCTGGTGATGCTCTGTGTACCGGCGAGTTTTTTGACGGTGCCCTGGGTGATGGCGGCGCAGGCGCTTTCGGGTATCGCCAAGGATTTAAACAAGATGAGCGCCAAGGCCTCGCTCAAATTATTGGTGAATGATCAGCAGGGGCAGTTGTACACCTGGGTGGCGGCGCTCACCGGCTCTAAAAATGCGCTTAAGGGGGTGGGCTTTTTTCTCGGTGGATTGCTGCTCACCTGGCTCGGTTTTACCGGCGCAGTATTGGCCATGGCCGCGGCCCTGGCGCTGGTGTTTGGCGGCAGCCTGATTTTTTTGGGTGCGGATTTGGGCAAGGCGAAAAACAAACCCAAGTTTGCCGAGCTGTTCTCCAAAAGTGGCGCCATTAATGTGCTCTCGGCGGCGCGCTTGTTTTTGTTTGGCGCGCGCGATGTGTGGTTTGTGGTAGCGCTGCCGGTGTTTTTGGCCAGCCAGTTACACTGGGATTTTTGGCAGGTGGGCGGTTTCCTCTCCGCCTGGGTAATCGGCTATGGCCTGGTGCAGGGCGTCGCCCCGAAAATTACCGGCAAGCAGCCGGCGCGCACCAGTGCTGTGTTGCTCGCCAGCCTGCTCACCCTGGCAACCGCTGGCCTGGCGTTGGGCTTGGGTGTAGTTAGCGCGGTGAGTGAATTGCTGATTGGTGGATTAGCGCTGTTTGGTTTTTTATTCGCGCTTAACTCCTCGGTGCACTCCTACCTGATTGTCAGCTATGCGCGCGCCGACGGCGTGTCCCTGGATGTTGGCTTTTACTATATGGCCAACGCCCTGGGGCGACTGCTGGGTACGGTGTTGTCCGGCTGGATTTACCAGGCCTGGGGCCTGGGCGCCTGCCTCTGGACAGCGGCAGTGATGATCGCTCTGGCCAGCGTAATTTCGCTGGCGCTGCCAAAAAAACCAGCAGCGCCAGCAAACAACCCCAATGTTTAAGCAGTTGCAATTCGCCTGCGAATCACCCCAGTGCTGACTGCGGTGATTTTTCTTTTTATGTAAAAAAGTATGTGACTGTATGCAATTTTAGTGGCTTACTTTTATTACTTAATTTCTTGCTTGTATTACTTTTCCCCTATTGGAAGCAGGGTAGTTTTATATGCTTCCAACTCAACGACCACCGGGTAATGGTCTGACGGAAACAGATTATTGTAAATGGTGGTGTCTACACGGTAACTGAGCACTTTGAGCTTCTTGTTGGTAAAAATAAAATCGATTTTATTGTCGGGTTCGGTATTTTCACCAAAGCCATTAAAGGTTTTATTGCCCCCCAGTGGCGGTGCAATTGAGGTTTTTTCTGCATCGCTGAGAGCAGAGCTTAGAATTGCGTAGGTTTTTGAATTGGCTTTGGTATTGAAGTCGCCAGTTACCAGCACGGGAAACTGCGGATTTATTTTCCCCACTTCCGCCAGCAATAACTTGGCACTCTGCTGGCGAGCTGTTTCGCCTTCGTTATCCAAGTGGGTGTTAATCACGGTGATGGGCAGTTTGTTCAGAGCATCCTGTAGTTGAACAAGGGTCAGTGTGCGCCGGTAGGCGGCGTCCCAGCCGAGCGACGGTTGTTGTGGCGTTTGCGAAAGCCAGAGTGTTTTTTGACGTTGTAAT
Organism: uncultured Cellvibrio sp.; assembly: GCA_966251115.1. Lineage (GTDB taxonomy): Bacteria > Pseudomonadota > Gammaproteobacteria > Pseudomonadales > Cellvibrionaceae > Cellvibrio. The sequence continues at coordinate 633 of CBINKF010000585.1, read as the reverse complement.
GTAAAGCGTTGTTTGCGGAATAAAATCGCGGTGGTTTCGCCTTTGGCTTTGCCATCGTCGCGACCTATGCCTATCCAGGCATAGTCATCCAGCATTTCCACCAAATCTTCCACTTGATTTAACTCTGCTTCCTGTAAGCCGATGATGTCCGGGTTTTGGGTTTTTATAAGATGGCCGACAAGGTATTTGCGTTTTTGCCAGTAGTTGGGGCTGTCCGGCGCTTCACAGGAGCCGCAGCGAATGTTGTAACTCATAACCCGGATAGGGGCGGCGGTTACTGGCGCTTGTGCCGCTGCAGGAGTTTGCGCCTCGGTAAATGCCGATGCGGCGAGTAGCACTGCGCTGAGAATGATTTTTTTCAAGGTTATAGCTCCGTCGTCCAGATTGATGATCGGCAATGCGCCAGCTGCTAATCACTAATTAGGCGCGGCAGCAGTCATTGATCAGTTTTAGCAGTCATTGATCAGTTTTATCGTTACGCACAATCTCAGCCCAGCATTACAACTCAGGCATGGCAGCAAAATAAAACGCCGCGATCTGGCGTAATGCCAGTCAGTTAAGCTGTTTTAAATCCCTCCCCACCTCCCTTTGAAAAGGGAGGAGCTTAACTCCCCTCTTTAATAAAGAGGGGCT
>CBINKF010000584.1:0-2535 GCA_966251115.1 uncultured Cellvibrio sp. | reverse complement strand
AGCGCGGTCAAGCTTAGCCCAACCAGCTACCCCACCTGGACCGGTAGCATTCAATTGCCCGCCAATACCAGCGTGCAGTGGAAGTGCCTCAAACGTGAAGAGAGCAATGCTAGTGCCGGTGTAGTCTGGCAGAGTGGCAGCAACAATGTGGTGAACACTGCAACCAGTACCACTGCAACCGCCTCCTTCTAATCTGAAAGTTTGTACCTCACTCAAAAATGGCCAGCAATTGCTGGCCATTTTTTTCTCTCAATTAGACGTTTTCTCGCTCAGAAGTAAAAGATACATCGCTAAATACACTTAATGAGCGCTCAAGAAATGGGCGTTTTTGCCGCTATGAATGTCATGCCCTTAATCCCTTCAACAGGAGTTTAGCGACATGATTGTCACAGGTGCAGTCATAGACTTGAGTAGTGGCCATAGTTACAGCGAAGAATCTCAACACAGCGAATCTCTGCAGGTTTGGGCAGCGGGAGAGGCGCCCCCAAGCAGACGCGCCGCGTCAGCCAATACCCCGGACGAATCCTCGGTGCAAGGCACTTCATCAACGCAGAATAAGTCGGCAGCGGATTGGTCAGAATTTGTGGCTATATCGACCCGCGGCCAGGTATTAGCTAAATATCGACAGTCACAAAGCCTGGATATGACCGCGGGGATGGATGCGCGTGCGCGCCAGAATTTGCTCGTGCTGCAGGCATTTTATGAGGCTATAACCGGGCATAAAATGCGCGTGTTGGCGCCCGATGAATTAGCCAAGCTAAAAGCGGAGGCTGCTAGTGCCGATAACTCCGATCAGGCTGCGCCGCAAGTGGATATACCACCGCTCAAGCAGCCAATGCAGTCGACAGGTGGTTTAATTTACCAGCGTCAGGATTTTTACCGCGAGCGGGAAAGCCTGGCATTTAGCGCCCAGGGTGAAGTTCACACTGCCGATGGGCGGGTGATAGCGATTTCCGCCCAGCTTAATTTAAGCCGCGAATATGTGGAGCAATCCAATTTGGAAATCCGCGCCGGCGATGCCCTAAAGATGGATCCGCTGGTTATTAATTTTGATGGCAAAGGCGCCGAGCTGAGTCAGACAAAGTTCGCGTTTGACCTGGACGCCAATGGCACCAGTGAGCAGATTGCCAGCTTGCGTTCCGGCAGTGGTTACCTGGCGTTGGATCGCAATGGCGATGGTCAAATAAACAATGGCACTGAATTGTTTGGTCCGCAAAGCGGCAGTGGCTTTGGCGAATTGGCGGCCTACGATGAGGACGCTAATGGCTTTATCGATGAGGCGGATAGTGTCTATAGTCGACTGCGAATCTGGACCCGGAATGAAGATGGCTCAAGTCAATTATTTGCCTTGGGCGACAAGCAGGTGGGCGCTATTTATCTCGGCCATTTAAACACCGGCTTCCAACTAAAAGATAACAACAATAATTCACTGGGTGAGGTTGCTGCCTCCGGTATTTATTTAAAAGAGGATGGCGGTACAGGGTGGGTACAGGAAATAAATTTAACGGTTTAAGGCGTTAACACAACAAGCCCCAAAGAGGGGCTCGTTGCAGTGGTCTAATCAACAGTAATAATAATTTTTGAGTTCCGAGCTGTTGTTATTTGGCAACTTGATGCACTACCAATTCGTGACCGCTGCGCAGGTTGGCGAAAGAGTTGGCATCGGCACCAGCAACACGCACATCGTCTTCAAACTTAACGGCGACAATATTGTTGGTGGCATAGTCGCGCATGCGCAGAGAGTAGTCGGCTTGGTTAACAGAAATAATCTTGCCTTTAATCTCTTTGTTGCTGGGCGTGTTCACGCGTTGCTTGAGTATTACTTTGTCACCTGCGCTCAAGCTGGCCAGTGACAGGCTGTGGCCATTTACTGTTGCAACCTTAGGGGTGTCGCTTAAGGGCAGGGTTTTGAGCTCGCCTTCTTCGGTGGTGATGGTGATGGTTTTACCTTGGCTATCGACACTGGCAATAACACCGGGAATTTCCTTGTAGGAAACCAGAGTGTAAGCCGAAGCGCAGGTGGCCAATACAGAAACGCCTAACAGCGAAGCAGCAATAACAGATTTCAACATGATGATTACCTCTGAAATACAAATAGGGATGGTGGTTAAAACAGCAAACTCGGTTAATGCGCGCAATTTCATTATAGGGACGTGATTTTTGTTTTTGTTACTTTTTGTTACGTACCTCTAGATTGATTTTTCACTAAAACGGCTGAATTTATTGTTTTAATTCATAAAAGAAATAACAGAATTAAATTAAATATCTTTAAATTATTAAAATCACCATAATGAAGCAAGTGGAAGTACGAAATGTTACTTAATGTAATATTTTGGTGTGAGGGGCAGGGTGACTTTGGTGCGCTTTAGACAACGTTGTCCGGCGGTTGCGCCAGAATTGTGCGGGCACAAAAAAACCGCCTAAAGGCGGTTTTTTAAAGGGCTATGTCGCCGAGCGGGCAATCAGTTCTGGTTAAATAAAAATTCCATTAAGGCTTTTTGCGCGTGCAAACGATTCTCTGCCTCTTCCCACACT
>CBINKF010000583.1:0-2544 GCA_966251115.1 uncultured Cellvibrio sp. | reverse complement strand
GGTGCGCAGCGACGGCCCGCAAACCCATTTGGCAAAATCCGGTACTCCCACCATGGGCGGCGCGCTGATTTTGTCGGCTATGTTTATCAGCACGCTGCTCTGGTCCAACCTGCAAAACCGCTATGTCTGGACGGTGTTAGTTGTCACCGCCATCTTCGGTGCGGTGGGCTGGGTGGATGACTATCGCAAGGTGGCCAAGCGCGATCCCAAAGGGCTCTCCGCGCGCTGGAAATATTTCTGGCAATCCGTTGGCGGTTTTGGCGCAGCCACTTTTTTGTATGTGACTGCGCAATCACCCGCCGAGACGCAATTGTTTATTCCCTTCTTTAAAAATGTCGCGCTCAACATGGGCCTGTTTTACATAGTGTTCACCTACTTTGTGATTGTCGGTACCAGCAATGCAGTCAACCTGACCGACGGTCTGGATGGCCTGGCGATTATGCCGAGCGTGATGGTGGCAGGTGCTTTGGCGTTAATTGCCTATCTCTCCGGTCACTCACAGTTTTCGCAATACCTGCACATTGCCTATATCCCCGGTGCTGGTGAGCTGGTGGTGTTCTGTTGTGCGCTGGTGGGCGCCGGTCTTGGCTTTTTGTGGTTTAACACCTATCCCGCCCAGGTTTTTATGGGCGATGTAGGCGCACTGGCATTGGGGGGCGCCTTGGGATTGGTGGCGGTAATCGTTCGCCATGAAATCGTACTTTTTATTATGGGCGGCATTTTTGTGCTGGAAACTGTATCGGTAATTTTGCAGGTGGCCTCGTTCAAATTAACGGGGCGCCGCATTTTTCGCATGGCGCCTATACATCACCATTTTGAATTAAAAGGCTGGCCCGAGCCGCGCGTCATTGTGCGCTTCTGGATTATCACCCTGGTGTTGGTGTTAATCGGTTTGGCCACGCTCAAATTCCGTTAATTGTCTCAATAATTGTCGAGGAAATTCGCAAGTGTCACAGATGATCGCCACCAGCAAAGTTAAAGCCGTAATCGGCACAGGCATTACCGGCCTGTCCGTGGCTCGCTTTTTGGCGAAACAGGGGCTGGCATTTGTATTGATGGATACCCGTGTAGTACCGCCCAACCTGGATAAAATTCAGCAGGAATTTCCTGGGGTAAAGGTGGAAACTGGTGAGCTGAATTTACAAAGTTTGCTGGCATGCGACGAAATCATTGTCAGCCCCGGGGTGGCAGTGGCTACTCCTGCAATTGCCCAGGTCAAAGAGGCGGGCGTTCCGGTGGTGGGCGATATTGAAATATTTGTTCGCTACGCCAAAGCGCCCATAGTTGCTATTACCGGCTCCAATGCCAAAAGTACGGTGACCACACTGGTTGGTGAAATGGCCAAAACTGCCGGTATAAAAGTGGCGGTAGGCGGCAACCTGGGCACCCCCGCACTTGAACTCCTGGCTGATGATGTAGAGCTGTATGTGATGGAGCTGTCCAGCTTCCAACTGGAGACAGTGTCGAGGCTCAACGCCAAAGCAGCCACCATTTTAAATATCAGCGAAGATCATCTCGACCGCTATGCCGATATGCGCGCTTATATTCTCGCTAAGCTGCGGGTTTACTTCGGTGCGGAAAAAATTATCGTCAATCGCAATGACCTTCTGACTCATCCACCTTTGGCCGCCGGTGTAACGCCCATTTATTTTGGTGGCAAAGCCGACTTTGGTGCCTTTGGTGTTATGGAACAGGATGGCGAGGCCTATTTAGCGAAGAACCTCACACCATTATTAGCGGCGTGCGAGTTGCACATCCGCGGTCGCCATAATCTGGATAACGCGCTGGCGGCTCTGGCGCTGGGTGATGCGGCGGGTATTCCCATGAATGCCATGCTTGAGACCCTGAAAAACTTCCGTGGCCTGCGTCACCGCTGCGAATTTGTGGCGCAAATTAAGGGTGTGGATTTTTACAACGATTCCAAGGGCACCAACATAGGTGCCACACAAGCTGCAATCAAAGGTTTGGCCCGCCCCCCGCAACAATTGCTGGTTATTTTGGGCGGTGAAGGAAAGGGGCAGGATTTTACTCAATTAAATGCCGCGCTCACCCTGGCACCCTGTCGGGTTGTGCTGATTGGACGCGATGCCCAGGTAATTGCCGATGCGATTGGTGAGCGCGTGCCTGTGACTTTTGCAGCCTCGCTGGCGGAGGCAGTGGCTGCCGCTTTGCAGTTGGCCAATAGCGGCGATGCGGTGCTCTTGTCTCCCGCCTGCGCCAGCTTCGATATGTTTAAAAATTACGAAGATCGCGGCGAGCAATTTTGCGCCCTGGTGAAGGAGTTGGCACAGGCATGATGAACTCCGCCACACCCAACAGCCAATTACCGCTCAGCCTGCGCGTGGACTGGGTGTTGCTGTGCCTGTGGTTTGCACTTATGTCGATTGGCCTGGTGATGGTGGCGTCGGCCTCGGTTTCGTTCGCCGCGGCAACCTATGATGACGCCTGGTATTTTGCCAAACGCCATGCAATTTATTTGGTTATGGCATTAACGCTGGCGATATTTGTGGTGTGTATTCCCATGAGTTTCTGGCAGCGCTATGC
>CBINKF010000582.1:0-2547 GCA_966251115.1 uncultured Cellvibrio sp. | reverse complement strand
AGCGTGCTTTTTTGTAGCTTTGCTGTTGTTCAGCCATGCTGACACTCCTTATGTAGTGGTTGCACCAAGCGCGTCTTACCCGTCAGCAGCTCTTTCATCATACCTTGCTTGATTTGGAAGATTTTGCTCAAGCGTTGTTCATTTATCTGAATCTCTGCATCCATATAGAAAAGGACGGTGGCGATAGTGGCTTGTTCTTCTCTAGTTGGCAACACTATATTCATATCAGCAATCATATCTCAACGAGCGAAATCAACAGGCGATTTCGCTGCCATGGACATGATGCGATCACAAAAACTATTACTGAAAAAGATAATTACACCGCCACTTCCGCCAAATTACCCTTGGATTCCAACCAGGTTTTGCGATCGCCAGCGCGTTTTTTGGCGAGCATCATATCCATGATTTGCAGGGTGTCGTCATCCTCGTCGATGGTGAGTTGCACCAGGCGGCGGGTGTCGGTGGCCATGGTGGTTTCGCGCAGTTGCAGCGGGTTCATTTCACCCAGGCCTTTAAAGCGCTGCACATTGACCTTGCCTTTTTTGTTCTCGGCGGCAATGCGATTGAGCACACCGTTCTTTTCGCTTTCATCCAGCGCGTAGTAAACCTCTTTGCCTATGTCGATGCGGTAGAGTGGCGGCATGGCGACAAACACATGGCCGTTGCGCACCAGTACCGGGAAGTGTTTAACAAAGAGTGCGCAGAGCAAGGTGGCAATGTGTAAGCCATCCGAGTCGGCGTCGGCGAGGATACAAATTTTGTGGTAGCGCAGCTCGCTTAAATCTTCGCTGCCCGGGTCCATGCCAATCGCCACGGAAATATCGTGCACCTCCTGGCTGGCGAGAATCTCCGAGGAGTCCACCTCCCAGGTATTCAGGATTTTTCCGCGCAGCGGCATGATCGCCTGGAACTCGCGGTCGCGCGCCTGCTTGGCGGAGCCGCCGGCCGAATCGCCCTCTACCAAAAACAATTCCGAGCGCGAGGGATCGCCGCTGGAGCAGTCGGCCAATTTACCCGGCAGCGCCGGGCCCGCGGTGACTTTTTTGCGCGCAACTTTTTTGCTGGAGCGCACGCGCTTTTGCGCGTTGTTGATACAAAACTCAGCGAGCTTGTCACCGTCTTCTGTATGCTGGTTAAGCCACAGCGCGAAAGCATCCTTGGCGATACCGGACACAAAGGCCGCCGCTTCGCGCGAGGTTAAACGCTCTTTGGTCTGGCCGGAAAACTGCGGGTCGTAGTGTTTGTAGGAGAGTACAAAACAACAGTTATTCCACAGGTCCTCGGGCGCGAGTTTAATACCGCGCGGAATCAGATTGCGGAACTCGCAGTAGTCGCGCATAGCATCCAGGAGGCCGGTGCGTAAACCATTCACATGGGTGCCGCCCTGGGCGGTGGGAATCAGATTGACGTAGCTTTCCTGAATTTGCTCGCCACCTTCCGGCAGCCATTGCACGGCCCAACTGATGGCCTCCTGCTCAGCTTTAAAATCGCCGACAAATGGCTGATCCGGCAGGCTGACCCACTCCTGGGTGGCGCCGGCGAGGTAATCTTTTAAACCGTCTTCGTAATACCACTCGTCTTTTTCGCCGGTAGCTTCATCCAAAAAGCTGACGCTCAAGCCGGGGCAGAGTACCGCTTTGGCGCGCAGCACATGACGCAGGCGGCTGACGGAAAATTTGGGCGAGTCGAAATAAATCGGGTTGGGTAAAAACCTGACGGCGGTACCGGTTTGACGCTTGGGACAGGTGTCGATAATTTCCAGATCGGTTGCCTTGTCGCCATTGGAGAACCCCATGCGGTAGACATTGCCATCGCGTTTGATGGTAACTTCCAATTGGTCCGAGAGGGCGTTGACGACCGAGACACCCACACCGTGCAAGCCACCGGAAAACTGGTAGTTTTTGTTGGAGAATTTACCGCCGGCGTGAAGGGTGCAAAGAATAACCTCCACCCCGGGTTTACCCTGTTCCGGGTGAATATCCACCGGCATACCGCGACCATCGTCGATGACTGTGAGCGACTGATCCTTGTGCAGAATTACCTCGATAGATTTGGCGTGGCCCGCGAGGGCTTCGTCCACCGAGTTATCAATAATTTCCTGGGCGAGATGATTAGGGCGGGTGGTTTCGGTGTACATGCCCGGACGTTTTTTAACCGGGTCCAGGCCGGTGAGGACTTCAATATCTTCTGCGGAATAATTAGCCATAAATTATTGTGCTTACTGCTGAATAAATTAATTTACGAAATGCGAAATTTGGTCTTATTCGCTCCCGGATAAAAATGCCAGGGCCGGTTGCAAATAGCGCTCAAAGCCCTGAAAGGCGTGATCACCACCCTCTTCCACCGTTTGCCGACAGCCTTGGTATTTGGCCACCGCCTGGCGGTAATCCAGGGTCTCATCGCCGGTTTGCACTAATAGCCAATAGTTGTGGTGGCGGGTTACGGGCAGGTCGGCGGCGCGTATTTCGTCCACATGGGTGCTATTCAAGCGGTAGCTATCATCCGTGTGATAACCCTTGAGGTCAACCTCCAGATAGCGGGTGATCA
>CBINKF010000581.1:0-2548 GCA_966251115.1 uncultured Cellvibrio sp. | reverse complement strand
GACGGTTACAGGCAGTGTCTGCTCTGGCGCCAGCTCCAGCCCGGCCAGCAGTTCATCTTCAAGTTCATCGCTAGCCAGTGTCTCTTCGGTGAGCTCCGTCTCCTCCAGCTCGCTGGTTTCCTCGAGCAGTTCAAGTAGCAGTTCGCGGGTATCGAGCAGTTCAGTTTCCTCCAGCAGCTGTGCGAGCAGCGGCCAGCAGTGCAACTGGTACGGCACGCTCTACCCATTGTGCAACAGCACCCAAAGCGGTTGGGGTTGGGAGAACTCGCAGAGCTGTATCGCCGCCAGCACTTGCAGCGGTCAGCCGGCGCCCTATGGTGTTAGCGGCGGCAGCTGCGGTGTTCAGTCCAGTTCCAGCTCATCGTCGCTGAGCAGCTCCTCTAGTTTGAGCAGCTCATCCAGTTTGAGTAGTTCCTCCAGTTTGAGCAGTGCATCGGTGAGTTCAAGCAGCAGTTCAGTCGCTGTGGGTATGACCAGTGTGGAGCTGACGCAATTGATGGGGGCGGGTTGGAATGTGGGCAATTCACTGGATGCCATCGGTGGTGAAACCAATTGGGGCAATCCCAAAATCACCCAGCAATTAATTTCGGCAGTGAAAGCGGCTGGCTTTAAAACCCTGCGCGTGCCCGTGGCCTGGAGTAAATTCAGCGATGCCAATAATTTTACTATCGACTCCGCCTGGATGGCGCGGGTGGAAGAGGTCGTAAACTATGCGCTTAACGAAGACATGTATGTGATGATCAATATCCACTGGGATGGCGGCTGGATGCAGCCCACCTATGCACAACAGGCCTATGTGAATAATCGCCTGCGCATTATGTGGACCCAGATTGCCACGCACTTCCGCGACTATGGCGACAAGCTGATTTTTGCCGGTACCAACGAGGTGATGGTGGATGGTGACTATGGCACACCCACAGTCGAATACTACACAGTGCAAAACAGTTTTAACCAAACGTTTGTCGATGCCGTGCGCGCCACTGGTGGCAACAATGCCAATCGCTTCCTGGCGGTGCAGGCCTTTAACACCAATATTGACTTTGCGGTGAATTATTTTGTGCTTCCAAGCGATACGGTGGCGAATAAACTGCTCCTCGAAGTTCACTATTACGACCCCTATAACTTCACCCTGAATATCAGCAGCAATATTACCCAGTGGGGCGCTATTGCCACCGACCCCAATGCGGCTGAAACCTGTGCTAACGAGGCCTATGCCGATGCACAGTTTGAAAAACTGCGCACAAATTTTGTTGCCAAAGGGGTTGGAGTAATTTTGGGTGAGTTCGGTGCGAGCGCGCGGCTCAATATAGCCAACCACGAAACCTTCCGTGTCTACTACGATGAGTACATTGCGCAGACTGCGAAAGCGCATGACGTGGTGCCCATCATCTGGGACAACGGCTATACCGACGATGGCAATATGGGCTTGTTTAACCGCAACACCGGCGCACAAGCCTATCCGGATATCATCAGCGCTGTTGTGAATGCGGCCAATCATTAAGCCTGTCTAAAAACCCTGCGACAGTGATCGGGTCGCATAAAAAAAGCTCCCAATAAAATGGGAGCTTTTTTTATGCGGTAAAAAATTTTGTGCACTGGGTGCAATCCAGGCGGGATAAATATTTTCCGCCTGGATTAAAGCGCAATGTAGAGCGCTTGGTCAGTGCTTTGCAAATGCGCTGCGTGATAGCGCAGGTGCTCCTCGATAAAACTGGCGATATAAAAATAGCTGTGGTCGTAGCCGGGGCGCAAACGGTAATCGATGGGGTGCTGGTATTGCGCGCAGGCATCCAGCAGCCGTTGCGGTTGCAACTGCTCGGCCAAAAAGTTGTCGGCATCGCCCTGGTCGATTAGCAACTGCTGACGCACTTGCCCTTCGCCCAGGTCGATGATAAGCGCGCAGGTATCGTAGGCGCGCCAGCGCTGTTGATCATCGCCCAAATAGCCGCCCAGGGCTTTAATGCCCCAGGGGCAGCTCATGGGGTTGGTGATAGGGGCGAAGGCCGATACCGAGGCGTAGCGCCCGGGCTGGCGCAGCGCCAGCACCAAAGCGCCATGGCCGCCCATGGAATGGCCGCTGATGGATTCGCGGCCAGTGAGCGGGAAGTGGGCCTGCACCAGGGCGGGCAGTTCCTGGGCGATGTAGTCGTACATGCGGTAGTGCTGGTTCCAGGGCGCCTGGGTAGCGTTGAGGTAAAACCCGGCACCGCTGCCAAAGTCATAACTGTCGTGCTCGCCGGGCAGGTCCAGGCCGCGCGGGCTGGTGTCCGGGCAGACGATGGCGATACCCAGCTCGGCCGCCAGCCGCTGCGCGCCTGCCTTCTGCATAAAGTTTTCATCGCTGCAGGTGAGGCCGGATAGCCACCAGAGCAGCGGCACTGGGCCCTGCTCGGCTTGCGGTGGCAAGTAAATCGCAAAGATCATCTCGCACTTGAGGCTGCTGGAACTGTGCTTGTAGCGTTTGAGCCAGCCGCCAAAGCTTTTGGTGGCAGAGACCAGGGTGAGCGACGACATGAGTGGTTCCCCAGGCAAGCGTTAAAAGTGGAGT
>CBINKF010000580.1:0-2557 GCA_966251115.1 uncultured Cellvibrio sp. | reverse complement strand
GGAGGGAATAAATACTTGGCGGCAGAGCGCCCTGGGTGTTTTATCTCCTTGTAATCTTGCTATGCGTGTATTACTGTATTGATACAGGTGGGGTTGGAGTAGTAAGCAGGTGCAACTATCTCGCCCCTTGGTTTACACGCAAAGGATTACACCTATGGCACAAGTCTCTGAAGTTTCCGTCAATGAGTTTCCCCTGGACGCGCCGCTAGCCGCCAGTGAGGCAGCTTCACTCGCCCCCATAACCACGAGCGACTTCTGTTGTGTCAGAGGCGGCGTGACGATTTTAAAAAATATCAACCTGCAAGTGCAACCTGGCCAGTGCATTGCGCTGCTGGGTAAAAACGGCGCTGGCAAAACCACGCTACTGGAATCGCTGCTGGGTTTTACCATACCCAGTTTCGGCCAGGTGCAGCTTTGGGGCACTCAAATCCAGGCGATAGGTGCGGCGCACAAGCAGCGCATTGGCTTTGTACCGCAAATCGATGAGCTGCTGGGCGGTATGACCGGAGCCGAGCACCTTAAACTGCATCAAAGTTTTCGCCCTCACTGGAATGAGGCGCTGGTCGCACGCCTGGTGCGCGACTGGTTGATTCCGCTGGACGCCCCCGTAGGCAAACTCTCGGTCGGCCAGCGGCAAAAGCTGGCGATTCTTTTAGCCATGGCTCACGAGCCGGAGCTGCTGGTGTTGGATGAGCCTGTAGCCAGCCTCGACCCTATCGCCCGCCGTCAGTTTTTACAGCAACTGGTGGAGATCGCCAGCGACGAGCGGCGCGCGATTATTTTTTCCACCCATATCGTCAGTGACGTCGAGCGCATCGCCAACCAGGTGTGGATGCTGCGCGATGGCGAGATGATTTATCAGGGTGAGCTGGATCATCTCAAAGAGACGACGGTGCGCATCAGCCTGCGCCCCCAGCCGGAATTGCTGCAGGTATTTAAGGGCTGCAAGGTGATTCGCCAACAGCTGGATAAATACCAATACCAGCTGTGCCTGGGCGACTGGAGCCCGGCGCTGGCAGCGCAGTTACAGGCGCAATTGCCCGAGCCACTGCAGGTGGAGCCGCTCGGCCTGGAAGATATATTTTTGGAGATGAACGCATGAGCTGGCAGCAGGCGATAAGGCAGGAGCTGTGGCTGCTGCGGCTATTGGCGGCGCCGGGCAAAGTCATGCGCTGGATTTTGCTACTGGGCCTGATCTGTGTGCTGCCGGGGCTAGTGCTGCTCTGGTGGGCACAGGTGCCGCTGCTGCTGGTGTTTGGTCTGATCCTTTGGGGGGGATATTTAGCCGCTATGCAGGCCTTTTTGCCGCTGTATTTTGTCCAGCTGGGCTCTAAAAAAACACTCCTGCTGGTTACCCATTTGCGGCTGCGCCTGTTGCGTCTGATGTTGCTGCTGCTGGCTTTTAGCGCACTCGTTATAGGCTATGGCTTTTTTCACAATGCTGGGCCGGACCATGGTCTCTACGCCTGGGTGGCATTTGTCACCCTGTCGCTGTATATGCAGGTGCTGGCAGTGACGGCCAGTTATTCGCCTCGCCTTATAGTGCTGTTGCCGGTGCTGATGGTGGCGTTGCTAATGGGCGGAGTGAAGCTCTTGGCCAGTTACCTGTGGCTAAGCGCGGGTCTGGCGCTGGTCGGCTGGGTCGCTTTTGCCCGCTGGTGGTTAAAGTCTCCGGGGGCGCGGCCAATGGCCACCGGGCTCAACCTGGAGTTGACCAGTATCCGGCCTGCGGCACCCTGTGCGCCCACCGCCAACTGGCGTTGGTTGCAGGGGCCGGGTAAAAGCTTGGTGGGTTCGCTGTTGCAGGGCGCTTCTGATGGCCTGCGCGCCGAAACTTTGCGCCAGGGTTTTATCCTGCTTATCTTGGCAGCTTCAGTGGGTTTTTTGTTGCAGGTAAAGGTAACTGGCCTGCACGAGGGTTTTTTGGGTGGGGGGCTAATGATGTTCACCGCTTTGCTGCTGTTAGGGGCTGGCCTGGAGGCGAGCCAGAATATCTTTACCAATCTGCAGCGCCTGTGGCTCTACTTCCCTGGCGATCGCATGGCGCTGCTGGGCTACATCGAGCGTTGGTACTTGCGTCGATTGGGGTTGACCCTGGTGATCTGTCTGGCGATGTACCTGATTGCCCTGGCACTTGGCTATATCAACCTTGCATTTGCCCTGCATGATTTGAAATTGCTGGCCTTGATAGCCACCGTTTTTGGCTTGCATTTTTTGCTTAGCCTCTGGCTGTACCTGAGCAGCTCGGCCAGCTTTCAGGTTTATACCGGGGTCAATTTTTTCGCGATTCTGTTTATGGTGCTGATATTCGTTACGGCCAATGAGGTAATCGCACAGCGCTGGTATTGGCTGCTGGCATCGGTGGTGTTCGCCGGGCTCTTGTTGCGTCGTCACCTGTGGCAGCAGTGGCCGCAGGTGCAGCTGCTTAGGGGCCGATAAGTATGTTTATTCTCAACCCGCAATCGGGTATCCCCATTTACCGCCAGCTGGTGGAACAGGTGCGCCGTTTAGTGGCCGGCGGCCAGTTGCAGGCTGGCGATGAATTGCCCTCGGTGCG
>CBINKF010000579.1:0-2562 GCA_966251115.1 uncultured Cellvibrio sp. | reverse complement strand
AACCCTGCAGTCCTTTTCAGATTACCTGCGCAACCAGGCACTCAGTCGCGGCAGTGAAATTTATATCTATCGCCCGTCGGGCGAAGTGTTGGGCACTAATCAGGAGCCGCTGGAAGACAAGTTGCCGGAGTTGCCAGTACTTAGCCTGAACGCGAGCGAAAAAGCCTACCTCGATAGCCTGGGGGCGATAAAAATCTCCAACCAATTGGATTGGCCGCCACTCGATTTTTCGGTTGCAGGGCAACCGCGCGGTTATTCGGTGGATGTGATCCGCAGCCTGGCGGCGATCTTGGGAATTAAGGTTGAATTTATCAATGGCTATAGCTGGCCCGCGCTAAGGGAGCAATTTATCGCCGGCAAACTGGATGGGCTCCAGTCAATTTCCGATAACGCTAAAAATCGCGAGCTGGGTTATCTCACCGCGCCACTGGTAACCCTGGATAAAAGCATAGTGGTTAAAACTGGCACAGCACCGCTGACAAGCCTGGCGCAAGTGCAAGGGAAAAGCCTGGCGATTCCCAGCGGCTGGTCGAGCATTCCGGTCATTCGTCGCTATTATCCCGGCATCCGCATTATCGAAGTGGCCTCTACTCGCGCCGCGCTCGAAGCCGTGCGCGATGGCAAGGCGTTTGCGACTTTTGATTCCAGCGCAGTATTGCACTTTAGTGCGCGTCAGTATTTTATCGGAGGACTGGTATTTTGCGACCAGGTCGATTCCGGTGAGGCCAAACTGGCAAAAAGTTTTCACCTGCTGTTGAAACCCGAGTTGGCGGCGCTGGGCCAATTAATGGACAGGGCGCTGGTGGCAATGCAGGCTCAGGCGCTGACGAGCCTGCAGGCGCGCTGGCTGCAGGATAATCGCCGTTTACCGCGCAGCTATGCCATAGTTCCCTATGAACCGTTAATTGCGGCGAGCGTTGATCCCTCGCAATTAGGGAAGCTGCTGCCCATGGAGTTGGATGGCAAAAAATATTTTGTCTATGTGGGTAAGTTGAATTTAAAACAGACTGTGTCTGATTTTTTTGCGGTGGTTGTACCCGCTGAAAACCTGCTGGGTAAAAGTTTGAGGCGGGTTTCCATTTCAATTTTATTTACTCTGGCGTGCCTGTTGTTACTTATCCCCATCGCCTGGTTGTTTGCCGAACCTATAGTGCGGCCAATTCATCGACTGTTTGAAAAAAGTGAGCGGGTGAAAGAGCGGCGCTTCAAGGATATACATTATCTGCCCAGTCGCATTCGCGAAATTGACGAGCTCAACCAGTCAATGGTGGATATGGCGCGCGCCATTGCTCAATACGAGCGCGAGCAGCGCGAATTGATGGAATCCTTTATTCAGCTGATTGCCGAGGCGATTGACGAAAAATCCCCCTATACCGGTGGTCACTGCGCGCGCGTGCCCGAGCTGGCGTTGATGCTGGTGGATAAGGCAGTTAAATCGGAATCCCCCGCGTTTAAAGATTTTCACTTTAGCAGCGAGGACGAATATCGCGAGTTTAAAATTGCCGCCTGGTTGCATGACTGCGGCAAGATTATTGTGCCCGAGCATATAGTCGATAAAGGCAGCAAGCTGGAAACCATTTACAACCGTATCCATGAAGTGCGCATGCGCTTTGAAGTGCTCTGGCGCGATGCGGAAATTGCCTGCCTCAACGCCGAGCTGCAAGCGCCCGCGCAGGGTGCTGTGCTGCGCGGGCAATTGGCGCAAACCCGAGCCCAGCTGAGCGAGGACTTTGCGTTTATCGCGCGGACTAATGTCGGTGGCGAGTTTCTAAGTGAGCAAGATCAGGCGCGCTTGCGCCAGTTGGCGAACATTAGCTGGTGGCGCAATTTTGATGACCATTTGGGGTTGTCACCGGTGGAGGAGCAACGCCTGCCAGAGGTTGCTGTCGAGCTGCCGGTTGAGGAGAAACTCCTGGCAGACAAACCTGAGCACCTGATTTCGCGCGCGCGCGCGGTCAATTACGACCCCAAATTCGGTATTCGTATGGAGGTGCCGGAATACTTGTACAACCTGGGTGAGATTTACAACCTGTCGGTGTCGCGCGGCACCTTGACTGCGGAGGACAGGTTCAAAATTAATGAGCATATGATCAACACCATTCGCATGTTGGAAAAGCTGCCTTTCCCTGCCGATTTAAAACGTGTGCCGCGCTATGCTTCCACTCACCACGAAACCCTCAAGGGCACGGGTTACCCGCGTAAACTCAGTGCCGAGGATTTATCGATTCCCGAGCGGATTTTAGTGGTGGCAGATATTTTTGAAGCGCTGACAGCGGCGGATCGGCCCTATAAAAAAGCCAAGACCTTGAGTGAGTCAGTCGCCATATTGCATAAAATGGTGTTGGATAAGCACATTGATGGCGACGTGTTTGAATTGTTTTTACGCTCGGGGGTTTACCGCGATTACGGCCAGCGCTTTCTCAGCCCCGAGCAATTGGATGAGGTGGATATAAATACTTACCTGGGGTAATTCGCCCAGGTAAGTTAGGGCCTGTTAACACTACTTGGATTGTCGATGTTGCCCCTAAAAAAGCACCAATCAAGGCGCAAGGAACGTGGTTT